>CAZSVD010000275.1:0-2343 GCA_964610145.1 uncultured bacterium
GGCGGTGATCGGTAAGGAAACCAAAAAGCAGATGAAAGCTTATACGGGCAAGTTGCCGGATTATCTCATTGCGTGTGTCGGCGGCGGAAGTAACGCAATTGGATTTTTTAGCGATTTTCTCAATTTGCCTAAAGTAAAAATGATTGGAATTGAAGCTTCGGGTAAAGGGGTGAATACGGAAGAGCATGCGGCCTCGATTACCCAGGGTACTCCCGGAATTTTACATGGCATGAAAAGTTATCTTTTGCAGGAAAAAGGTGGGCAGGTGAAATTAGCGCATTCGATTTCCGCGGGGCTTGATTATCCGTCGGTGGGACCGCAGCATGCGTGGTTAAAAGACACGGGGCGCGTGCATTACGCGACGGCAACTGACTCGGATGCGCTTGCCGGTTTTAAAATGTTGACGGAAATGGAAGGGATTATGCCTGCGCTTGAGACGTCGCATGCGATCGGCTATTTACCGAAGCTGATGCCTAAAACAAAAAAGAATGAAACTGTGGTGATCTGTGTTTCCGGACGCGGAGATAAAGACATTAATACGATTCGGGCATTTTTAAAATGAAACAAGCAAACCGTTTAACATTAACGACTCAGAACGCGAAAGCCGGGGCCAAGAAGCTTTTCTGTGCGTTTTTGACTTTGGGTTTCCCCGATATCCAAACCACGGAAACCTGCATTTGGGAATGCGAAAAAGCCGGGGTTGATATTCTGGAGCTCGGTTTTCCTTTTTCTGATCCTTTGGCGGATGGTCCCACGATTCAAAAGGCTTCCGAAAAAGCGATTGAGAACGGAGTCCGTATTCCGCATGCTTTTGAATTGCTGCGCAAATTGCGTTCACAGGGTCTTAAAATGCCGGTGGTTTTCTTTACCTATTTGAATCCGGTTTTAAATTATGGCTATGAAAAATTTGTAACAGAAGCCAGACAAAGCGGTTTTGACGCGTTGCTGATTCCGGATATGCCGCCCGATGAAGAAAAAGATTTGCAGGCACTTTGCAAAGCTCATGATTTGTCGGTTATTTTTTTAATCGCGCCGACGACTCCGATGACGCGTGCGAAGCAAATCGCGGAGGCTTCCTCCGATTTTATTTATTATGTCTCACTGCGCGGTGTGACTGGCGCGAGAGAAGCACTTTCCCATGATTTGGAAGGGCATTTGCAGCACGTACGAATGCAAACTTCCAAGTTGGTTCTGGTTGGGTTTGGGGTTTCAAACTCAGAGCAGGCAAAAAAGATTGCGAAGCTTTCTGACGGTGTGATTGTCGGAAGCGCGATGATTCAGAAGATACAAGCTCCGGGGTTTTCAGCGGGTTCTTTTCACGATTTCGTGCGCGATATGGTTCAGGCGACCCATTCGGTTTCAGCGTAGCGGATTGACGTGCCAAATAGCCCTTTGCTTGGAATTGATTTAGGCGAAAAGCGTATCGGTGTGGCGCTGGCTTTAATGCCTGAACGGATTGCGGTTCCATTGGTGGTTTTAACACCTGTGGATGAACAAAGTTTAGCCCAGGAAATCAGACGGCTCATGGAGAAGTATTCCGTTGGGACCCTGGTTGTCGGTCTGCCGATGGATTTAAATGATTCCGTAGGGATTGCGGCGCAAAAGATTCGTGCGCGAGTTGAGAAATTACAAAAGGTTACCGGAGGCGAGTGGATTTTTTGGGATGAAAGCTATACGACACGTGAAACCACAGATTTTTTGATTCAATCAAAAGTCAGTCGAAAACGCCGCAAAGAAGTGATCGATAAATTGGCAGCGCAGACTATTTTGCAAAGTTATTTGGATTCGCAAAAAAATAAATAATCATGACGCAGTATCAACTTACAAAATTAGCGAATGGGCTCAAAGTTTTGACCGTGCCGATGCAGGGCCGTCAATCCTGCGGTGTCGCGGTCTGGATTCGCACCGGCGCGCGCTATGAATCAAACCGCGAGGCAGTGATATCGCATTTTCTTGAGCATATGCTTTTTAAAGGAACGGTGAAGCGAAATGCTCAGCAGATCAAACAGGCAGTAGAAGGTGTTGGCGGAGTCATGAACGCGTTTACGGGCGAAGAAATGACCTGCTATTTTGCAAAACTATTGAAGCCGCATATGGGAACGGCGATGGAAGTTTTATCAGACATGGTGCTGAATTCCACTTTTCCGCAGAATGAAGTTGAGAAAGAACGTTCTGTGATTCTGGAAGAAATTAAAATGTACAAAGACCTGCCTGCGCATGAAGCGCATGAAAAAATGTCGGCATTGCTTTGGCCGAAGCATTCGCTTGGGCGTCCGATTGCGGGAACCGCCAAATCCGTGATGGGACTCAAGCGTGAGCATTTAGCTGCTTATTTGGAACGCA
>CAZSVD010000276.1:0-2267 GCA_964610145.1 uncultured bacterium
CATCTCAACAACCGAAAAAGAATGCACATGCACCGTCGGAAATTTTTTCCGCACAGCACGAATCAAATCCAAATAATAATCAATCGGCAACTCAGGATTAACACCGCCCTGAATTAAAGCCTGAGTTCCCCCAAGCGCAACAAGTTCTTCGATTTTCTTAAAAACCTGTTCGTGGGTCATCGTGTACCCCTCGGCATGGCCGGGCGGGCGGTAAAAAGCGCAAAAGTCACAATCCACAACACAAACATTGGTGTAACTGATATTGCGGTCCACGATAAACGTAACGCGTTTATCCGGAAACATCTGTTCCTTGATTTGATGTGCCGCGCGCCCAAGACGCAGAAGATCGCAGGAATAAAGCGAAATCCCCTCTTCAAGCGAAAGTCTTTCGCCGTTAACTCGCTTCGCTAAAATGTCATCAAACTGATCATATTTCATATCTATCCTAAATTAAGCAACTATCCCGCGGTTGTACCAAAGGTGCAGAGATCAAAAGAAGCCCGCCCGCAAAATCCTTCCGCTTCACAAAGTTCCGCGAACTTCTTAAAACCCTGCCAGGCAGGTTCATCGAATTCGTATTGAAGGCAATTCAAATAACCGTGGATTTTGGGATACAGCTTGTCGAACTCTCCAACCGAGCAATGACTCTGAATGCATTCGGCAAGATGAGCGGTATTATACAAAAAACGCCCTTTTAAGGCATTGTAAAACTCTCGCAAGATCCCCGCCTGATCAGACACCTCTCGCCGCACAACCCAAACCGCGTAAACAAAAGGAAGATTTTGCCATTCCCGCCACAAATGCCCCAAATCATAACGATAAATCCATTTCCGCGGCTGCGCAAAAAGTGCATCGTTTCCGATGAGCAGCGCGGCATCATGCGCTTCAAGCATTGCCTTTGGATTTGACGGCATAGAAATAAGATTAGCTTTGATTTGATATTTTTTTTGCAACAATAAATCAAGCAAATGCACGGAAGTGAGACTTTCTTCCGTTACTGCAATGGAGCTTCCGTTCAAATCCTCTATTTTCTTTTTTGAAAAAAGCGTCACGCTGCGCACATAATCACGGCTTGCGATTCCAAGTCCCGGAAACAACAAGTAATTCTCCGGATTTTTTAAATACTCCATCGAAGAAATCGGCGCGGCATCCATTTTTCCTTCACGCATCATTTGGTTGATTTGCGCGGGTGTTCCGCTTTCGAAGCTAAGATTCTCTCCCTCTTCAAGCCCCGAATAGTAAGGCAGGCAGTTTAAATATTTTATTTTCCCGATTCTTAATTTGGATTTGACTAATACTTGTTCTGTCATCTAAATGGATAAGCTTTTAAAAAATGCTCAAAAGAGTTCGGTCGCAAGGCGCAATCTAGCGCCCGCGGAGGCGTAGTGAAAATCTACGCCACACAAGGAAGTGATGATTGCAACGCCGCGAATGACTCTTTTCAACATTTTGCTTTGAGGCCGGTCCAACGCGGATAAAGAGTGTGAGCAATCTCCATCTGATCCAAAATTTTCCCCACAATAAAATCGACAACATCTTCGATTGTTTTTTCGCCGGAATAAAACCCCGGAATAGGCGGAACAATCCGAACACCCAAACGCGCCAGCTTCAGCATATTTTCCAGATGAATCGCGGAAAACGGAGTTTCACGCGGCACCAAAATAAGTTTACGATTTTCTTTGATTATACAATCCGCCGCCCGGTGAATTAAATTCTGAGAAAGCCCGTTCGCGACGGCACCCAAAGTTCCCATGCTGCAAGGAACAATGACCATCCCCTCCACCGGATAAGACCCGCTCGCAACCGGCGCGGTGAAATCTTTGGGATGATGCATTTCAATCAAATCGGCGCTTTCTATTTTAAAGGCCTGAGCAAAATCTTGCGCGGAAAGTGAAGGCAAAACAATTCCCAGTTCTTCTTTCATCGTCAAACGCGCGGGATCCGAAATCACCAAATGAATCCGCCGTCCGGTTTGATTTAAAACCTGTATCAATCTCGCGGCAAAACGAATGCCGCTTGCGCCGGTGATTCCGACAATCCAGGGTTTCATAAAATTCCTCTTAGGGTATCCAGGGTCGCCGCGATAAAAATAATCGCGCTAATCCATGCGTTCAAATTAAAAAAAGCAACATTCATGCGCGCCGGATTAAAATCCGAGCGAATCAACCAATGTTCACGGGCCATTAAAACTGCCGCAATTAGCAAGCCTGAGAAATAAAACCAGCTCAAATGCGCCGCAAGTCCCGCGGCAATCCAAAAACATAAAG
>CAZSVD010000277.1:0-20542 GCA_964610145.1 uncultured bacterium
AGAAGTTTGAGGAGGAAAAGAACGGATGTCATCAGGTACAAGATCCGCGCCAAGATTTCCTTCCGAACTAAGAACAATCATGCGTTCAATAATGTTCTTCAATTCACGGATATTTCCAGGCCAATTGTAAGCTGTTAAAAGATCGAGAGCTTTTTTGTCGATGCCGGTTATTTTTTTTCCATTGGCTTTTGCAAATTGACGAATGAAATTTTGCACGAGCGGCGCTATATCTTCTTTTCGTTCGCGAAGTGGCGGCACTTTAAGGTAAATGACATTAATTCGGTAATAAAGGTCTTCGCGAAAATTTCCTTTTTTGACTTCATCGAGTAAATGGCGATTGGTTGCGGCCAAGACTCGAACATCCACTTGAATGGATTTTGTTCCGCCAACACGTTCAAACTCGCCTTCCTGTAAAACACGAAGAAGTTTAACCTGAGTATCTTTCGATATTTCTCCCATTTCATCCAAAAAAAGAGTGCCTTTATGAGCTCTTTCAAAGCGGCCTTGCTTACGTTCCAACGCTCCTGTAAACGAGCCTTTTTCATGACCGAACAATTCGCTTGTTAATAATGTGTCTGTAAGCGCAGCGCAGTGAACGGGAATAAAAGGTGCTTGAGAGCGTTGACTGAGGCGATGAATGCGATGTGCAATGAGTTCTTTTCCGGTGCCGCTTTCACCTTCGATTAAAACCGTTGATTGCGATTGCGCAATTTTATCGACGGTTTTCAGAAGTTCTTTCATTTTTGGGGATTCGGCGACTAGTTCTCCATCGTCAAATTTTTGGGTAAATAGCTCTCTCTTGAGTTCACGGTTTTCTTCCTCAAGATGTTTGCTGGACAGAGCTTTTTTGATCAAGATTTCGAGTTCGTCCAGATTAACGGGTTTTTGCAGGTAATAAAAAGCTCCGCGTTTAATCGCTTTGACGGCATCTTCGACGGTTCCGTAAGCCGTCAAAAGAATGACTTTAACGTTTGGGTTAAGTTGGGTTAGCTTTTCAAGCAACTCAGTACCGTTCATTCCGGGCATTTTGACATCCGAAAGAACGAGATCCGGCTTTTCGCGACGGTAAAGCTCAAGACATTCATCCGCGCTTTTCGCAGTGATAATGTCATAATCCGTTTCTAGTGATTTTGCCAAACCTTTGAGAGAGTTTTCGTCGTCATCGACAATGAGAATGGTTTCAAAATGAGACATTTGTATCCCCCTCGTCGTTAGCATTTAGGGTGTGATTGATTTGCAAATTTGAGCGGCGCAATGGCAGCAAAATCTCAAATTGGGTTCCTTTTCCGATTTTGCTCTCGACTTGTATTTTTCCGCCGTGATCGTGAACCGCGTCATAAACACACAAGAGACCGAGTCCGGAACCGTGATCCTTTGTGGTGAAGTAGGCCTCAAAGATATGCGGTAAATCCTCCTCGGCAATTCCCGTCCCGGAATCGCGTATCAAAATTTTAACTGCGTGCCCCTGTAGTTGAACCTGAACCGTCAGTTCGCCTCCGTTGGGCATGGATTCAAGCGAGTTTTGAATCAAATTGATGAGCATCGAACGAATTCTTTCTTCATCAATGAGAAACTCGACTTTCTCCGGCATATCTAGATGGAGTTTAATGTCGTGTTCTTCGAGTGAGGGGCGCAAAACCTTAATAAGGTCAGAGATAATGGCGCAAAGATTCATGATACGAAAACGCAAGGGAGCGCGACGCGTTGTTTTAAGAAAGCTGCGTACAATCCGATCAAGCCGGCGGATTTCATCCTGGATGACGTCCACGGTTTCAATCAGGTTTTTGTTTTGTTCACTTGAAGATTTGAGAATTTGCTTTTTTAAAATCGCGGAATGCAGAGAGATCGCATTCAGAGGGTTGCCGATTTCGTGAGCTAAGCCTCCGGCCAGCCTTATCAGGGATTCAAAGCGATTGCGCGCCAGCCTTTCGACCTCGGGCAAAATCGGATCAGTTAAATCAATAATGCTAATGAGATGCCGTTGTGATTTTTTAAAAATAGACGGATGAATATGGATTTTAAGATTCCGTTCTTTGGGATTGAGCACGCGCAAAGTTTGTGTGACTTCCGAGCTTAATTTTTTAAACTGAGTTCCGAAAAATGAGCTTAAATCGGAATCGAGCAGGTTTTTCCAAAATGGCTTTTCCGCGTCAGCAGATATTCCGAGAAGGCGCTGTGCAGAAGAATTCAGAAAATCAATTTCTCCCTCAGGTGTCGCGAGAATAACTCCCTCCTCAAGACGATCGAGGAGGCCGAGCCAATTTTGCTGATTTTCTGATTCGGCGACAAGCCGGGTCAGCAAAGTTTGTTTGTCGACATGCTCCAGATTTTCCGATAGCCGTTTTAAAAATCCGCGGCGTTCTTTAGGAAGTGACATGGCTGTTCATCCCGTGCGCGGTTTGAATGAACCGTTGAAGTTTAATGTGATCTTTGATTCCGGGTTCTGATTCAACGCCGCTTGCGACATCGACCGCGAACGGTCTGATCGAAAGCAGCGCCTCGCTTAAATTGGTTAAGTCCAAGCCACCCGCGAGAAAAAGTTTTTCATGAACATAGGGCTTATCCTGAATTAATTTCCAATCAAAAGTTTGACCTGTTCCGCCCTTGGAGGTCTCTGAAAAAGTATCAAACAAGTACGCGGTTACATTATATTCATCAATTCGCAGCAGGCTGCGTGAGTCCTGAATGCGAAAAGTTTTAATGACATTAAATCCTTTTTCAACAAAATGGGAGCAATAGCGGGCTGTTTCTTCCCCGTGAAACTGAAGCCATTGAATTCCGGTTGTCGCGGCGATTTCTTCAACTTCTTCTTTGGACTGATTAAAAAAAACGCCGACAAATTGTTTGAAGTCCGGCGCTGAGGCCGTAAGAGTTTTTGCGAGTTCCGGTGTTACATTGCGTTTGCTGCCGGCGACAAAGATAAGTCCCAAATAATCAGCTCCCAGCGCGATTGCTTTTTGGATATCCGGGATATTTGTATTTCCGCAAATTTTAACCTTAGCCATGGGAGCCTTCGATCAGAGTTGCGGAGTGCTTTCCCAAAAGTTGATGGAATTTTTGCGCGATATCCGGTGATTTCATAAATGTGGTTCCGATCAAAAAGGCCTGAGCCCCTAAACTTTTATAGCGCATGATTTCGTCATGAGTTTTCAGACCGCTTTCCACCACGATAACCTTGCCGGCAGGAATGTGCGGAATCAGCCGTTCGGAATTAAGCGGATTGACAGCCAGGGTCCGAAGATTACGGTTATTAATTCCTATAATTTCGGCATCGGCCGCAATGGCTTTTTGCAAATCTTCATCGGAATGAACTTCAACGAGCGCGTCCATGCCGAGGCTTTTTCCGATTTGGATAAAATCGCGCATTTCTTCCTCAGTAAGAAGTGAAGAAATTAATAAAAAGGCGTCTGCTTCAAGGATCGCAGTTTCATAAATTTGATAGCGGTCAAAAATAAAATCCTTCCGTAAAAGCGGGATCGATGTGACCTGACGGACTGTTTTAAGATAGCTTGCTCGCCCCATAAAAAAATGCGGTTCAGTTAAAATCGAAAGCGCGCTAGCCCCGCTAATTTCATAAATTTCACCGAGGCGCATTGGCTGAAAATCCTCGCGCAGAACCCCTTCCGACGGCGAAGCCTTTTTAAGTTCCGCGATAATATTAATTTTTTTTGGATTTTGCAGAGCATGTTTAAAATTGCGGCGGATAAAGGTCGTGCGTGCTTCCGCGATTTTTTGGAGACGGCTCAACGGCAGACGGGTCTTTAGCTCCTCAAGGTCTTTACGTTTATGGGTTAGAATGTCGTCTAAAATCATAAATTTGAAAATTGAATCAGGTGATTTAAAACAGTCCAGGCCGATCCGTTTTTAACGGCTTGCTTTGCCTTTTGAATCGCCTCACCAAGCGTTTTAGCTTGATGCGAGATCCAGATTCCGCAAGCGGCGCTGAGAATGACGCTGTCAAGCGCGGTGCCCTCTTTTTTGTTCTTTAAAAGTCCAACTGTTATTTTTTTTGCATGGGCAATGGATTTAATTTTTAAATCGGAAGCGCGGCCTTTTTTAAAACCATAATCCAGCGGATTAAGACTCCATGGGGAAGTGCTTTTACCTGAAAGTTTTAAGCCCTTCGAAATGCCCAATGTGGTAATTTCATCCAGACCATTAGCGCCTAAAACAATCAATGCTGATTTTCGGTTCATTTGAGGGAGTAACTTTGCGTAGATTGGCAACAATGGCTCAGAAGCAATTCCGAGGATTTGGTAATCAACCGCGACCGGATTGAGAACCGGACCCAAAAGATTAAAGAGAGTCCGGACTCTGATTCCTTTGCGTAAATTTTGAAAATGAGAATAAACCGGATGAACATGAGGTGCGTGGAAATAACCCATTCCGATTTTATTGGCGGATTGGATTGTGCGCTTTGCATCTTGATTCAAATTAAATCCGAACGATGAAAGTAAGTCCGAGCTGCCGCATCGGGATGTAATGGCCCGATTGCCGTGCTTGATAACTTTTACGCCCGCCGCGGCCATGACAAATGAGGAAAGCGTTGAGAGATTAATCGAGTGGCTTCCGTCCCCGCCCGTTCCGCAGGTATCCAGAGCACCCTTTTCGGTGAAAATAGTTTTATATTCCGCTTTTCGAATTGCTTTCCAAGCGGCGAGCAGTTCGTGGGTCGTTTCTCCCCTTGCGGCAAGCAAAACCAATGTGGCTCTCGCTTGAGCGGAGCTAAGATTACCGCTGACAAGTTGTGTTATTACTCGAGATCCGACTGTCGAAGATAATTCACCTTTGCTTAAAAGGCTGAATAAGTCAGATTCACTTTGTGCGCTGAAATGGGACTGCATGTTAACTTTTTTGCTTTGAAAGTTTAAGAAAATTAGAAAGCAAACGCATACCCTGAGTTGTCAAAATTGATTCCGGATGAAACTGTACGCCCCAGATCGGATGCTCGCGATGCTTAACAGCCATGATTTCACCGTCTTTAGTCCAGCCGATTTTTTTTAAACTTTTTGGAAATGATTTAGGTTCGATCACAAGAGAGTGATAACGTGTGGCTTGAAATGGATTATCCAGTCCCGCAAAAAGAGCATCTTTGTCATGGTAAACATCGGAAACTTTTCCATGCATAATCTGTTTGGCGCGGACAATTTTTCCGCCAAAAACATCACCCAAACATTGATGCCCAAGACAAACGCCTAAAATCGGAGTTTTTCCCGCGAAAGCACGGATCACATCATTGGAAATTCCCGCTTCTTTCGGTGTGCACGGCCCCGGAGAAATCACAATTTGCGTTGGGCGCATTTTTTTAATCGCATCGAGCTTGATTTCATCATTGCGGAAGACTTTGGGGTTGGCGCCAAGCTCACCGAAATATTGAACCAGGTTGTAAGTAAATGAATCGTAATTATCAATGACGAGTAACATTAGAAAAAGTTCCTCTGCTCGATCGCGTGAATGACCGCGCGCGCTTTGTTGACGGTTTCTTCATACTCTTTTTTGGGAATTGAATCTTTAACAATTCCGGCACCGGCTTGCAGACATAAATGATGGTTCTGAATCATCAGAGTGCGAATGGTAATGCACATGTCCATATCTCCATTAAAACCAAAATAACCCAGGCAGCCCGCGTACGGACCCCGGCCATCTTTTTCGAGCTCGTCAATAATCTGCATGGCGCGAATTTTGGGCGCTCCGCTGACGGTGTCGGCCGGAAAAACTGCGCGCAAAAGATCCGCTCCCGATTTTCCTGTTTTTAAAGTTGAGCGGACATTTGAAACCAAATGCATTACATGAGAATAGCGCTCGACATGTGCATAATTTTCAACCTTAACGCTGTTGAATTCAGAAACTCGCCCAAGATCGTTTCGTCCTAAATCAACCAACATCACATGTTCAGCCAGTTCCTTAACAGAGCCGCAAAGCTGCTTTTCAAATTTTAAATCTTCCGCGAATGTCTTTCCGCGTGGTCGTGTTCCTGCAATAGGTCGCAGTTCGGCCGTGCGTCCTGTTTTTTTAACCAAAACTTCAGGCGAAGACCCGACAAGCCGTGTTTTACCTGAGCGGAAATAAAACATATATGGCGAAGGATTGATGGATCGAAGCGAACGATAAATTTGAAAATCATCCCCATGGTAATCACATTCAAAACGCTGAGAAAGCACGACCTGAATAATATCTCCGGCGCGGATATATTCTTTGGCTCGATTAACAATTTTTTCAAAAGTATTTTGTGAAAAGTTTGATTTTAATTTTAATGCCGCACTTTTTTCCAAGTTCTTTTTGTGGCGCAACGGAGCTTTTAAGCGTTTTTCATAAAAACGGATTCTGTTTGTGGCGTGACGGTAGCCTTCTTCCGCTGTTTTGAATTGGTCGGAAGGAGTCATGATAACGATCGAAAGTTTTTTTCGAAAATGATCAAAAACAATAAATTCATGAACTTTAAAAAAAACAGCGTCGGGAAAGTGGTGAGGATGCTTATTTTTTAAGCTGATATTTTCAAAGTCGCGAACATTTTCATACGAGCAGTAGCCGATGTATCCGCCCGGGAATCCAGGAAAGAGCATTTCCTTGGCAACCGCATATTTTGAAATTTCTTTTTCGATGAAGTCGACAATATTTCTGACATTCAAAGTTTCTTTTTTACCATCTTCGCTTAATGTCACTTTTCCGTTTGAGGATTCAAGAACGGCTTGAGGCTGAATTCCCAAAAAGCTATAGCGGCCAATTTTTTGCTCTTCGACGGCAGATTCCAGTAAAAAGGCATGCTTTTCATGCTGTGCAATTTTAAGAAAAGCCGAAACCGGTGTTTCCAAGTCCGCGGGAAAGGTTTCAAAAACGGCGGTCATTTTGCCGGACTTGAAATGCTTTTTGTATTCAGAGAAATCAGGTGAAATCATATGTGTCATTTTGACCCATTTTGATTCTAATGTCAATAATAGAGGAATTGATTTTGCGTAAGTCTTGCGTAAAGCAAAAACTTATAATCGGACAGGAATTCCCTTACGCTGAAGGTATTTCTTGGCCTGAGGAATCGTAAATTCTCCAAAGTGAAATATGGAGGCGGCCAGCACGGCATCGGCTTTTCCCTTTGAAAAGCCATCGTAAAGATGCTTAAGGTTTCCGACACCACCGGAAGCAATTACCGGAATTGAAACAGATTCAGATATTTTACGGGTCAATTCTAAGTCGTATCCCCGCTTGGTGCCATCTGCATCCATGCTGGTCAGTAAAATTTCACCTGCCCCGCATTTCGCCGCGTATTGGGCCCATTCAATTGCGTTCCATTTGGTCGGTGTACGGCCGCCATGGGTATAAGCCCGCCAACTTTTTCCGTCACGCTTAGCGTCAATCGCGACAACGATACATTGCTTACCAAAGCGCCTGCTGGCTTCACGGATAAACTGAGGGCGTTTCAGCGCGCTTGAATTAATTGAAACTTTATCGCACCCTGTCAGCAAAAGTTCACGAATTTGTTCGACAGTTGAAATTCCCCCGCCGACGGTGAAAGGGATAAATATTTTCGAAGCAACGCGGGAGGCTAAATCAACAATCGTTTTACGGCGTTCATGGGAGGCCGTAATATCGAGAAAAACAAGTTCATCCGCTTTTTGTTTATCATAAGCGATGGCACAGTCGACGGGATCACCCGCATCGCGAAGAGAAACAAATTTGATTCCCTTAACAACCCGGCCTTCGTTAACATCCAAGCAAGGAATAATGCGTCGTGTAAGCATGGGTTACGGAGTCAATTGTTGGTCTTCAAGCTTTTTGATTTGATCAAGACATGAGTTTGCGTACGCGCCAAGATGAAAGATAATCGAGAGTAGAAACGCGATGACGCTTCCACCGGCAAAAAAAAGAGCCAGCTCCTGCAGTTCAAAAGTTTTGAAGTAATAAGCATACCAAAACAAAAGAAAAAGTCCCATCGCGACTAAATAGAAAAACCAGCCTGATAACGAGCGAAAAAGATAAAGGCTGTGAATCGACTTGAGGTTTTTTGAGCTGATTCGTTTGGAAGTCTTTTTTACGGACCCCGTCAGCAAGTATTGAAGAAACAGAGTACTGAGTAAGAATGCAAGACTCAGGTAAATCCAGGCATGTCCCGCGTCATGAAAAAGGATTTGTTGGATTTGCGCGCAATATTGATTCAACATAGGTTAATCCTTTGTATTCGTCATGTGAAAGGCTTCGCGAAGCGTAAATTTCTTTTCGTACAAGGCTTTGCCGATGATCGGACCGTCAAACCGAGGGTGTTTTATTTTTGAACACACGCGTAAATCGTCAAGCGAACTGATTCCACCGGAGAGGATCACGGGCGCATTTGCTAATCTTAAGCAATTTTCAATCATTTGAAAATTGGGGCCTTGCAGCATGCCGTCTCGTTGAATGTCAGTCACAATTAGGCCGGCAAGCGCATAGCCAGATAAACGCGACAAAGCCATTTCGAGTGTAACCGTGCTGGTAGATAACCATCCGTGAGTTCTTACCCAGCCGTCCAGAACGTCCAAGCCAACCGCGACCCGGTATGGAAATATTGTTAGTGCGGCATCGAGAAACCGCGGTTCAAGCGCACGGCTTCCCAAAATGACCCGTTCGACACCCAGATCCAGAAGCTGGCGGATATCATCAAGTTGACGGATCCCGCCGCCGAACTGGATACGGCAATTAACTTGGCCGCGGATTTTTTTCAAAGCATCAAGATTTTCGAGTTTTCCGTCCCGTGCGCCGTTCAAATTCACCAAGTGTAACCATTTTGCGCCGGCGTCTTCCCAGAGTCGGGCAGTCTCCGAAGGACGATCGTGGTAGACCGTCATTTTTTTAAAATCACCTTTTTGAAGACGGACAACTTTGCCTTCATAAAGATCAATCGCAGGATAAAGATTCATAATTAAGACCAACGGATAAAATTTTTTAAAAGACGCAAACCGGGTTCCTGGCTTTTTTCAGGATGAAACTGAACCGCCACCGCATTTTGATTGCCCGCGATTGCCGTAAAAACTTCTTTGCCATGTTCGCAGCTGGCCAATTGATTTTCTTTTTGGGCAACCGGGTGGTACGAGTGAACAAAATAGAAAAAATCTTTGGGCGTGATTTTATCGAGCACAGGATGCTTTTGAATCGTTTTGAGTTGATTCCAGCCCATATGCGGAACCTTGGCTAATTTGGTTTTAAAGTGCCGGGACTTCCCTTTAAAAACACAGAGTCCTTTGACCCCCTTGCTTTCTTCACTCTTTTCAAAAAGCAATTGAAGACCGAGACAAATTCCCAAAAACTTTTTTCCCTTTTGGATGTGCTCACGGATGGGAGCGGCTAGTTTTCTTTGATTAAGTTCCTGCATGGCATCGCCAAAAGCGCCTACTCCGGGCAAAATGAGTTTAGCCGCGCGTGATGCGGTTGCCGGAGACGAAGTGATAACAGGACGCGCGCCCAAGTAAGACAATGCCTTATAAACACTGCTTAAATTTCCCATTCCGTAATCCAGAATGGCAATGGTTGGCGCTTTTGATTTTTGAGCCATGGCTCTTTAAATCAATCCTTTGGTTGAAGGAACACCCTGAACACGAGGGTCGATTTGAGTGGCGTAATCAAGCGCCTTGGATAAACACTTAAATACCCCTTCAATGATGTGATGAGAATCTTTCCCTTTTACAACTTCGATGTGCATGTTAATTCCCGCGTGGTGACAAAATGCACGCATGAATTCCATAGCATCATGGAACGAATAATTTTCAAGACGAGAGTATGAAGCGCCTTCCGCCTGATGAACAAACAATGAGGGGCGGCCGGAAATATCGAGACTGACGCGGATGAGAGTTTCATCCATAGGCAAACTCCAGAAACCGTAGCGACGAATTCCCTTTTTATCTCCCAGCGCTTTCACCAACGCAGAACCTAAAACGATTCCCGTGTCTTCATTGGTGTGATGAATATCAACTTCTAGGTCGCCCTTCGCTTTGACCTGTAAATTGAAAAGCCCATGCTTTGAAAAGAGCTCAAGCATATGATCGAGAAAAGGCAATCCGGTTTTTACTTTGGAGATTCCTTCCCCATCCACAGAAAAATCCAACTTAATGTCTGTTTCCCGTGTTTTCCGGTGAACCGATGCGCTGCGGATTTTCTTTTTCATTCTGGCTCCTGATTACTGATTTTTCTCAGCGTCCGGTGTTGGTTTTTTTTCAACAAGACGCGCTTCAAAAGAAATTCGGTGTAAATACAACCCTTCCATTTCAGTCAGCTTTTGAACGTGCTCACGTGACTGGCGAATTGCCTCTTTGGTGTATTCAATAACCTGAGTGCTCTTAATAAATGTAGACGCGCTGAGCGGTGAATAATAACGTGCGCTTCCGCCGGTTGGCAGAACGTGGCTTGGACCCGCAATATAATCTCCGATCACGGCCGGCGAATAAGGTCCGATAAATATGGCTCCGGAGTGACGAATATCTTCCATAACTTTGCGCGGATTTTCCGTCATGATTTCCAAATGCTCAGGAGCCAGTTCATTGATAACCTCGCACCCTTCCGCTATAGATTTAACCTGAATAATAACCCCCGTATCGATGCGCTTACGGATGCTTTCAATTAATTTCTTGGAAGGTGTCACTAAGTAAGAAGTTCCGCCATGATGCTCGGATTGTGCCAGCAAATCACAAGTAACATAATCAGGATCAGCCTGGGCGTCCGCTAAAATAGCCACTTCGCTGGGGCCTGCGACCATATCAATATCCACGAAACCATAAACCTGACGCTTAGCTTCCGTAACATACATGTTTCCTGGGCCCACGATTTTATCTACCTTACGGATGGTTCTTGTTCCATATGCAAGTGCTCCGATGGCTTGAACTCCGCCGGCACGGTAAATTTCGGTAACACCGAGCAAGTTCGCAACGGCCAAAATATTCGGGTTGATTTCCCCTGTCTCTTTATTGGGTGGTGTGACAATGACAATTTCTTTTACTCCGGCAATTTTTGCAGGAATAACAGTCATATAGACAGTTGAAACAAGCGGTGCTGTTCCGGCGGGAATATAAATTCCCACGCGTTCCATCGGCGAGTATTTTTTTCCGAGACGAACGCCATTTTTACCTTCAATTTCATAAGATTCGCGAAGTTCTTTTTTATAGTAGTCCTGTACATTTTCCATGATCTGTTTCAGAAGCGGAACAAACTTAACTTCGATATTTTCAAATGCGCGATTGATATCGCTTTGAGTGACTTGAATGCGTTTTAAAGGAAGATCAAGACCGTCAAATTCACGCGTAAACCGACGAATGGCATTATCTCCGCGCAGACGAACCTCATTTAAAATCCGTGCGACCTTTTTTGAAATTGCGGGATCATAAAAAGCGGCAAATTCGCGGCGAATCTTCTTTTGAGTTTGCTTATCCCAGTTTAAAACCTGCATTACGATACCTTTTGTGACATGAATTCAATTAAAACACGTCGAACTTGCTCAAGACTACTCTTGATGTCTTTCGGAATTGCGCCGCCGGCACGAATAAAATCAGGCCGTCCGCCACCGCGAAGTTCCAAAAGCGTTTGAATCTCTTTAAACGCGATACGAATATCCAGCTTTGAAGACATTTTAGCGCTGGTCCCCAAAATAACCTGAAGTTTGTCCGAATCCGTTGCACATAAAAAATAGACTTTATTTTCAGACTGATTTCGAATGGAGTCTGCCAACCCTTGAAGTTCATCCGCGCTGATTTCACCCATCGACTGAAAAACAAGTCCCAAATTGTTAACAGGTGCCGCATCGGCGATCATTTTTTTAAAATCAATCGCAGCACCGGAACTTTTCTTTTTCTCCAGAGCTTTTAACTGATCTTGTGTTTTTTGAATGCGTGATTCAATATCCTTAGTCGGCACCTTCAGTGTTTCAGCTAGCTTGGTGATACGGGTACGCATTTCACGGAAATATTCAAGTGCAGCTCGCCCGGTTAGAGCTTCAATGCGCCGAACACCGCTTGCGACGGAGCTATCACTGACAATCACAAAGCTGCCAATATCGCCGGTTGCGGCACAGTGGGTGCCGCCGCAAAGTTCTTTACTAAATCCCGGGACGGTAATGACGCGAACGCGGTCTCCATACTTTTCTCCGAAGAAAGCCATGGCCCCGCCCTTTTTTGCGGTTTCAATATCTTCTTCGGATTTAGCAACGCTTTGATTCCGCAAAATCTGATCATTTACGGCATCTTCCAGGGATTGAATTTGTTCGGTAGATAAAGGTTCTCCGTAAGCATAATCGAAGCGGAGTCGATCAATTGCGACTAAAGACCCAAGCTGACGAACCTGATTTCCAAGCTGAACGCGCAGAGCGGCGTGCAGCAGATGAGTTGCCGTGTGGTTGCGCATAATCGATCTTCTTTTGTCAGTGTCCACTTCCGCCTGAACAGTTAATCCATCCTGAATATCACCGGACGCAATTTCAACATGATGAATGGTGTAGCGATCCAGCTTTTTAGTGTCAACAACATTTAAGACGGCTTTACCGCTTTTTAAGACGCCCTGATCCCCAACTTGTCCGCCGCTTTCAGCGTAAAAAGGAGTCTTATCCAGCACAACCAAAGCCTGGTTGCTGTTTTGCTTCTCATACCAAAGGATTTTTGAATTTTCCGAAAAGCTTTGATATCCGGTAAAAACAGTTGCGGGAGTGGATTGAGGAATTTTTTCAAGTCCCGAACTCGTAAAAATGGAAGCCGCAATTTGCGTGGATCCTTTTGAACGCAGCCGTTGCGCTTCCATGAGCTGTTCAAAAGCTGCGGCATCGGTGCTGACACCCGATTCTTCGCAAATAATACGAGTTAATTCTTCCGGAAATCCGTAAGTATCATAAAGCTCAAAAGAAGCCGATGCATCCAGAGCTTTCTTGCCGGAATGTTTTAGTTTTTCAAGGTGTTTACCCAAAATGCCCATACCGGTTTCAAGTGTTTCGAGAAAACGCTTTTCTTCATTTTGAACCGTAGTTTGAATGCTTGCTTCCGCAGCTTTGAGTTCCGGATATGCGTCCTGCATGGCACCCACTACTGCCGGAATTACTTTGTACAAAAATGGGCTTTTTAAATTTTGATTTCCGCTAAGCTGATAGCCATGCCACAGCGCACGACGTAAAATTTTTCGCACAACATAGCCGCGTCCTTCATTTGAAGGAATTACTCCGTCTGAAATAGTAAATGTTAAAGCGCGCGCATGGTCCGCAATCGCGTGCAGACTGTTACGCAGATGTGAAGGAGCATTCGCGACGCCTAAGGTTTCGCGAATTTTAGCGTGAATAGGCTGAAAAAGATCAATTTCAAAATTGCTAGCTTTGCCCTGAAGCATGCATGCAAGGCGTTCGAGCCCCATTCCGGTATCAATATTTTTATTCGCGAGCGGAATAAGCTGCTGCTTGCCGGTTCTGTCAAATTGAGTGAAAACCAGGTTCCAAATTTCGGCAAAGCGCTTGTCCTCGATATGTCCGCCCTCTCCAAGCTCCGGCTTTTGATCAAAATAAATTTCAGAGCATGGCCCGCAGGGACCGTTGGGTCCATCTTCAGGAGCATTCGCCGGCCAAAAGTTAGATTTGTCTCCGCAGCGATAAACCCAGTCTTTGCGGATTCCAATATGCTTGACCCAAAACTCATAGGCTTCGTTATCCGTTTCATGGACGGTAATACGCAGCCGTTCTTTGGGCAGTTTGACTACTTCAGTTAAAAATTCCCACGCCCAGGAAATAGCCTCTTTTTTAAAATAGTCTCCAAATGAGAAGTTTCCGAGCATTTCGAAGAAAGAGTGATGATAGGCCGTGCGTCCGACTTCATCGAGGTCCGCGGTACGCAGGCACTTTTGTGAGCTGGTCGCGCGGGAAATATCACGCTTTACACCCAGAAAGTAATCTTTAAACTGATTCATCCCCGCGCCCGTAAAAAGCAAAGTCGGATCGTTTTCAGGGACAAGCGAATCGCTTGCAACGGCTTTGTGACCTTTGCTTGCGAAAAATTCCAAATATGTTTTTCTGATTTCATTCGTTTTCATCTTCGAGTCTTTGTTTTGTATTCGAGACAGCCGTTCGGGCAGCCTCCTGAGCGAGCTGAAAATCATATCCTTTTCTAATTAAAAAGTCATACAGTTTTTTGCGCAAAATACGCGGATCTGTATCCTTAAAACCAAGGATTTTGGCTTCCGCGATTTCAAGGGCCTGAGCGCGCTGCTCGGCGGGGTCAACGGCGCTTAAAACTTCTTTCCGAATTGATTCCGGAATGTGCTTTTTTTTGAGTTCGAAGGCAAGTTTGTGGGTTCCGGCTCTTTTCCCTCTTAAGATACGGTCGGAGAGTTTTTTAGCGAAGACTTCGTCGCTCAGAAAACCTTCCTGGCGTAATTGAGCCAGGACTGCTTGAATATTTTCTTCTGCGTAGCCTTTATCGTGAAGTTTTGCGGCGAGCTCATGCTCACTTTTATCGCCAGCAGTCAGAGAGCGCAAAGCCGTAATCATGGCCTGTTTTCGCTGCTCATTCTCCATGATTAGCTAACCCGATTGGATTATTCGTCTGATTCGTCGGAATCTGCGGCGACAACCGGAACCGCGTCCGGATTCGCCAAAAGCTTTTCACGGATGAGTTCTTCAATTTCATCCATGAGCTTGGGATTTTCTTTCAGAAATTGACGCGCGTTATCGCGTCCCTGACCGACTTTTTCTTCCTTGTAAAGAATCCATGAACCGGATTTATCCAGGATTTGATGATCAATACCCATGTCGATCACGCTGGAAGATCGGGAGATTCCTTCGTCAAACATCAGGTCGAATTCAGCTTGTTTAAACGGAGCGGCAAGCTTATTTTTTACAACCTTGACGCGCACACGGTTTCCTACAACATTCTCGCCCTTTTTAAGACTCGCGATACGTCGGATATCAAGACGCATGGACGCGTAAAACTTGAGCGCTTTACCGCCGGTGGTTGTTTCGGGGTTGCCGAACATCACGCCGATTTTTTCACGCAATTGATTGATAAAAATAACGCAGGTTTTTGACTTGCTCATAATACCGGTTAACTTGCGCATGGCTTGAGACATCAAACGTGCTTGCAAGCCCATTTTGGATTCACCCATTTCTCCGTCGATTTCCGCTTTTGGAACAAGCGCAGCAACTGAGTCAACAACTACCAAATCCACCGCGTTTGATTTGACAAGCATCTCGCAGATTTGCAGCGCTTGTTCACCGGAGTCAGGCTGAGAAATCAAAAGATCATCGAGTTTAACACCGATCTTTTCAGCGTAACTCGGATCAAATGCGTGTTCGGCATCGATAAATGCCGCGACGCCGCCTGATTTTTGCAGATTGGCGACAACCGACAATGTCAGTGTTGTCTTTCCGCTTGATTCAGGACCAAAAATTTCGATGACACGACCACGCGGCACACCGCCGATACCTGTAGCAACGTCAAGCGCCAGCGCGCCCGTTGAAATCGGCTCAACTTTTTCTTTGTAGCCCGCGCCAAATTTCATGATTGAGCCCTTGCCAAATTGCTTTTCAATTTGAAGCAATGCCAGATCTAAGTTTTTTGATTTTTCGGTTGCGGCTTTGGCTGATGCTTTGACCGCGGCTTCGGTTGCTTTAGCTGTCTTTTTCTTTTCGCTCATATTCAAATCTCCTTATGATTTCGTTGGCATATTATAAACCAAAGTCGGTGTTTTAATGCGCGGAATGAATATTACTATAAATCATATTTATATTGCAATATATTAAATAAGTTTCTTTTCTTCCCCTCGGAGGATACGGTCAATATTCGCCCGATGGGTGTAAAACATAAAAGCGCTGAGAACAAGGCTGATTGCAAACAGCCACAGAAATCCGGGACGGCCATGGTAAAAAAAATAAACTGCGATGGGATAAAGAAGCCCCGCGGCAAGAGATGCGATTGAAATGATACGGAAAATCGCAAAAATAAATATCCAAAAAATGAACGCGGAAAGTGTGGGCTGCCAAGCCACCGCTAAAAAAACTCCCAGCGAAGTCGCAACACCTTTCCCGCCTTTAAATTTTAGCCAAACAGGAAAAGTGTGTCCGACAATTGCGCTCACGGCAAAAATCAACTCTTGCTTAAGGGTGAAAGAGTTTCCGGTCACAAGCCCCGGCAGTCTGCATGCAATCCATCCCTTGAATGCATCGAGGATTAAAACGAGGATGCCCCACTTTTTCCCAATAACGCGAAAAACATTTGTTGCGCCGATGTTTTTGCTGCCATGCTCACGAATATCAATTTTTTTGACCAGCTGTCCTGTCCACAAACCAAAAGGAATGGTTCCTAACAGATACGCGCAAATACACCATAAAATCATGAAAGCTCCTAAGAAAACTGAGTTAATTCACGTGAAGTATAAACAATCCCCGAGAGAATAGTCAAAAGAACCGTGAAGTACGCGATCAGCATGGTTCCGGGCCAATTAAAAAGGCAAAAAACAATCAGGGTCATTTGGAAGCAAGTTGTCAGCTTGCCCAGTGGATTGGGCACAAAGTGAATGTTTTTTGAAAATAAAAAGAGGGTCAGAAATCCCAGAGCAATGACTAATTCTCGGAAGAGTACGGTAACCTGAACCCAGATCGGAAGTTTATAAACGGGCTGGGATGTCAGTAAAATTCCGAGAAATCCGGAGAGAATCAGAAGTTTGTCGGCTAATGGATCAAGAAATTTTCCAAGATCGGTTTCTTGGTTGAGCCGCCTTGCGAGAAAACCATCTAAAGCGTCAGTCAGCGCGGCAATCCCAAAAATTAAAAATGCGTGAAGGCAAGCGCGAGAATTTTCATCTGGAGATTGCAGCAGAACAGATAAGAAGAACGGAACCAGCGCGATGCGGAATAAAGTTAAAAGATTGGGCAGGTTCAAACAGGAACAGTGCCTGCGGACGGAGCTTTTCTTGTCGGAGTCAGATCAGGCAAGTCGCTTGCGACACGCACGGAAACAATCTTTGAAACCCCAGCCTCTTGCATGGTTACGCCGTAAAGAGCGTTGCCCATGGCAATGGTTTTACGATTGTGCGTAATAATAATGAATTGGGATAATTTGATAAATGAGTTTGTGACACGTAAAAAGCGATCTACGTTTGCTTCGTCCAGCGGAGCGTCCACTTCATCCAAAAGACAGAATGGTGAAGGCTTAATGCTGAACAGAGCAAAAATAAGCGCAACTGCGGTAAGTGCTTTTTCACCGCCTGAAAGCAAGGAAATATGCTGCAGCTTCTTTCCCGGAGGACGAACAACAATATCCACCCCGGAATCAAGAGGATGAAGCTCATCCAAGAGAACAAGTTTTGCTTCACCGCCGTTAAAAAGAGTTTTGTAGTACTCTCCAAATTGCTTTTGAACATTCTGGAAGGTGTCTTCAAACAATTGTTTGGTCGTGCGGTTAATTTTGCGTATAGCTTCAAGTAATTGTTCGCGTGAGTCTTCCAAGTCTTTGCGCTGGCCTGTCAAGAAATCGAAGCGAGTTTTGAGCTCATCATATTCTTCGATAGCGAGCAAGTTTACTGTCCCCAACTGATCGACGCGCTTTTGAAGGTCAATAATTTTTTCATCCAGCACAGCAAGATCTTCGTGAGTCATTTCCGGAGGATTTGTGATTTCCGCGAAAACAAGACGGTATTTTTGTTCAAGACGTTCCACAAAAGATTTTTCTTCAAAATAAAAATCTTTAATTTTCATTTCAAGAAGATGCTGGTTTTCTTGAATGGATTTCATTTCGGAGTTGCGCTGATCAATTTCGCTGCGCAAACTGGACAAGCGTGATTCCTGCTCGTTTTTCTCTTTGCGGATCATTTCGATTTCAACGCTCACCTCTTGAAGTTCGCGTTCGAGAATGCCGCGCAGTTGGACGGCTTGCTGCTCTTCATTCCGCAATTCAATTTCACGCTCCGCAAGGCGGCGCTTCCCTTCCTCGAGGAATAACAGGCGCTCTTGATCCAGTTTTTCATGGTTTTCAACCATGACCAAGGCTTCCCGCAAATGAGATTCTTTTTGCTTCCAGCTTTCGTGTGTTGAAAGTACTTCACGGCGATTCACCAGAGAAAATTCTTTGTCTTTTTGCA
The DNA here is from genome assembly GCA_964610145.1 of uncultured bacterium. Taxonomy (GTDB): domain Bacteria; phylum Omnitrophota; class Omnitrophia; order Omnitrophales; family Aquincolibacteriaceae; genus Multiplicimicrobium. The sequence goes on from CAZSVD010000277.1 coordinate 18,055, forward strand.
GCGCTTCAAGCTCGAGTTCTTTTTGGCGCAATTGATTTTGAAGCTCACGTTCTTCATTTTCAAGTTGATTGAGCGTGTGAGCTAAAGAAGTTTGCAGGGTTTGGGTTTCTGAGGCGCGCCGGCTCCAGTCATCAAATTCAGAAATGAGAACTTTTTCCTGTTGCAATAGCGTTTCACGCGCCTGTTCAAGCCGGTTAATTTCCCGCTGAAGCGATTCAAGCTTATAGTTATGCTCGGTTTGTAGCTGATGCGCCGCGCGCGTTGATTTTTGAGCGGATTCGTAATTCGATTCCAATTGAACCAGCTTGTCCGTCATTCCTTTGATTTCATTTTCAAGAATGGACCACTGCTCCTGAACCGTTTCCATTTCGCGTTTGCGGCTGGCTGCGAATTGAGATTTTCTTTCGGTTTGAAACGCATATACAAGTCCTTGCGGTTCGACAATCAGCCCATCGCGTGAGATTAATGTCCAGCCGGAAGCAAAAGAGAGCCATTCGGAAATGGATTCAAGCGGAAATTGATCGCAAACAAGTGTCTTGGCCAAAAGACCGCGAACAGCTTGGGATTGCGCAACCTGCACCGTCATTAAATCAAGAATTGGACGAAAACCTTTTTGCGTAAGAATGGCCGGAGTTTCGGCGGAAGCTTGAGCGTCACGTCCGAGTACAAAAGCAACCGATTCGGAAGATTTTCCGCGGGCTTTAAAATCCGACAAAATTTTACCGAGAGCATCTGTGCCCGAAACCAGAAGCAAATGAGCGTAAGAGCGGAAAGCAGTGTCCAGAACGCGTTCATAGCCCGGGGCGATAGAAATAAAGTCAGCCAGCTTTTCGTACAACCCTGAAAAGCTTTGCATTTCAGTTTCTAGCTGTGAAAGCTCTTGATCCGACTCAACTTGAAATCCATGCAAAATTTCTAACTTGGCATCAAGCTCGCCCAAAGTAATTCGTTTCTTTTCAAGTGTGGAAACAAGCTCCCGAATTTCTTGATCAAGGCGCTGTTCCTCTTGATGTCTTTGGGTGTATTCAATTCCCGCAGATTCATGCGCAAGACGTGTTGAATGTGACTGATCCGCGCTTTGTTGAATGGCGGTTAATCCTTCTTGTAGTGAGCTCGTCAGACGTGTGCGCTCAGTTTCAAAACGCTGCTTTTGCTGTTCAAAGTGCTCAAGAAAGGCACGATTGCGTTCGATTTGATTGCGTGTTGTTGCGCTTTCACGGGAGCGGTCAAAGAACTGAACGCGAACACGCTCTAAGTCCTGACGAAGCGATAAAAGACGTTGATCAATGGACGAAAGCTTTGAATCGGCTTCCGCGATTTGCGCTTGAAGCGCGGGGAGCTGCTGCTCAACATCTGCTTGCTCGCGCTTTAATTGCTCTTTCTTTTCGGTGCTGCGGCGCAATGTTTCCTGCAATTGGTCTTGCTCTTGGAGCAATTCCCCTTTTTGCTGCGCCAATTCCATTTTTTTGTCGGAGATAAATTGAATTTGCTGTTCGTTTTTTTCGCTCTGACTAACTTTTTGATAACGTCCCAACTCTTTAATTTGAAAACGGTTTTGAATTTCAGTGACCGTTCCTTCAAGATCGGCGATTTCGGTGCGGAGACGGTGATGTTCAGTTTCAAGATGCGCAAGCTGCTGTAAAAGTTGTGCCTGCTCGATTTGAAGAGAATTCTTTTTTTGCTGAATCTGTTTATGCGCTAAAAAAACGCGTTCAATTTCAAGGTTACGCAGATGATCAAACTCGACTTTGTATTTTTCAGCTTTTTTTGCCTGGCGCTCGGCGTATTTAATATTTTTTTCAACTTCAACGACAATGTCGTTTAAGCGCAGCAAATTTTCTTCCGTGCGCTGAAGTTTACGCAATGCTTCGTCTTTTTTAGTTTTAAACTTAGCGATTCCCGCGGCTTCTTCGATTAAGGCGCGGCGTTCTTCGGGTTCAGCGCGCAGAAGATGGTCAATTTTTCCCTGTTCGATCATCGAGTATTGGCGCGTTCCGATTCCGGTATCAAGAATCAAGTCCTGAACGTCTTTGAGACGGCAAGGTGTCTTGTTGATTAAATATTCACTTTCACCGCTGCGGTAAAGGCGGCGTGTGATCGTGACTTCAGCGTATTCAATCGGAAGAGTTTTGTCGGTGTTATCAATTGTAAGTGAAACTTCGGCAAAATTGAGCGGTTTTCGGTATTCAGTTCCGTTGAAGATAACATCTTCCATGGAAGCGCCGCGGAGCATTTTGGCGCTGCGTTCACCCAGAACCCAGCGGATGGAATCGGAAATATTACTTTTTCCGCAGCCGTTGGGACCGACTACGCAAGTAACGCCTTCATCAAAAAGAATTTCGGTTTTATCCGCAAAGGATTTAAAACCGAGAAGGGTTAGTTTTTTAAGCTTCATGCGAGTAGTTTATTATTATTTTTGCAATTTGGCTTCAACTAATTAAATATTTTTACTTTTAAGGTCAGAGGCCAAATTTTCTTCATTTTCGGG
>CAZSVD010000278.1:0-5051 GCA_964610145.1 uncultured bacterium
CTTATGGCATTGCGCGCAACCAATGTGATGACGCTGAACAATTCAGTTTTTGAAGTCACGCTAGGCGGAATTCGATATGACATTAAACTGGAAAACGGACATGGTGTTGCTTTTCAGGTTTTTACTGTTGTGCCTCCCGCCTTCTCAACGCTAGCGGCCCTTAATACGGCCTTGAGTTCGGCCTTAGCAACAGCTCCCGCTTCAACGCAAGCAACAGTGAATACGATGAAAGCAGATTTATTAAAAACAGGTGGCAATGTTTTAACAAGCACCGACCGCGAAGGCTCTGTTTATATTAGCTTTTTCAGTAATGCCGATGGCACTTACACAACCATCAAGATCGCGAATGATCCCCGTAATAATCAAAAAACAATTGAGCTGACAAGCACGCAAATGTCTGATTTGCCTGCGGATAAAGCCATGCTTTATTTACAAAATATGGCAACGGATGCCGCAACAACCGCAAACAAAGCTGATATCACAGCAATGCTTGTGACAACGCCGATTCCCTCTCTTAAAATTCAACAAATTAATGGCCTGATTGTTTTAAGCGGTACTTACCGTTCAAATGACCCCGTTAATATGATCATCTATCCGGATAAAACTTTACGTATTTATGCGGGCAGCAAAAATGCAACCGCAATGCCGACATTAGCGACAAACGCTGCAACCCCTGCGAAAACGGCCTTCGATATTTTAGATAATTACATCGGAAAACTGGATACTGCGACGCTAGTTCAGCTCGAGGGAGTACGCGCGCAAGTCAACGCCGGCACACTTAAAACGATTGATGTCAAAAAATTAGCGGACGGATCTTATCAGTTTTCATGGCCGGCAACGCAAGGTGGCGCCATCAAGACAGTAACACTTTCTCCTACAATTCCCGGCGGCAAAGTATTTGGATCCGCCGCAATCCTAACGACTTAATCTAAGCGTCTGTGTGATTCTCAAGAAAAGCACGGCTCTGTTTTCGGAGAGACTAAAAAAATATCCGCTATTTTCTGTTTAAGCCCTTGAGCGGGATTTCCAGTTTTCAAGCGTTTGCAGGAGGCTTTTTTCAAGCGCGGTATAAACTTTCGCGGGACCGGCGAGCATTTCTAAAATTCCGAGATTCCAGGTCATTTCAATTTGCAGAGTCGTTTTTCCGCCTTGTTCGGAAAAATTAAATGTCTTCCGCATCCACCCACCCATAGGCAATTCTGTCTTAATCACGGCATGCGATTGAGGAGTCCATTCGGTAAATTGATGCTGAACGTCCGCCTTTTGCCCATCAACCGTAATTTTTTCTTCCCAGCTAACCCCTTTTCGCGCCACGCCTTCATCCGTGGCAATAGACTGCTTAACGCCATGCACCCATTCCGGCGTTGTCGTGACATCCGCCAAAATCGCCCAAACTTTTTCCAGCCGCGCATCAAATTGAACATCTACTTTTATTTGATTCATTTGAGCTCCATAGCCACCGGGCAATGATCCGAACCCATAACATCCGTAAGATTCCACGCCTTTTTCACATTTCCTGCCAATGCTTCCGTCACAAAATGATAATCAATGCGCCAGCCGACATTTCTTTCGCGCGCAAAACTTTTCATGTCCCACCAAGTATATTGATTCGGCTCTTGATTAAACTCACGAAAAATATCTACCTGCCCCGCCTTGACCCAATCATCCAGCCACGCGCATTCCATGGGCAAAAACCCCGAAACATCGCGGTTTTCTTTGGGGCGCGCGAGATCAATTTCTTTATGCGCTGTGTTGTAATCTCCGGAAATAATAATGCGCGGCTGTTTCTTTTTTAATTTTTTAATATACGCCATTGTTTCGGCGTAAAAATCCATTTTGTATTGCAAGCGCTCTTCGCGCGATTTTCCGTTGGGGAAATAAATCGAAAGAAATGAAAAATCATCGTAATCCGCCTGAATCACGCGCCCTTCGCAGTCAAATTTGGGAATGTTATATCCCAGACTGACTTTGTTCGGTTTCTTCTTGGAAAAAATCGCGACCCCGCTGTAGCCCTTGCGCTCAGGCGTGCTCCAATAAGACTGATAATGAGCGTGCTGCGTCAAAAAGATATCAAGCTGCTCAGGGTGGGCTTTGGTTTCCTGAAGCCCAATAATATCGGGAGACTCTTTTTCGAGCCAATCCAAAAACCCTTTGCGCTGAGCTGCGCGTATTCCATTGACGTTCCAAGAGATGATTTTCATGGCGTAGAGAATAGCAAATTTATTTGCAGGAGTCGAACTTTGCTTCCAAAGCTAATTAAGATCTAATCTTGTCGTTTGGAAATAGGGTCTTTATAATAGAGTCCATGCAAGTTTCTTTTTTAAAAAAAAGATTTATCTTGTTAACAGCCTCCGTTTATTTGACGGGCCTCGCTTCATTTTCCACCCCTTTTGCCTATGCCGAAAAATATCCTCATTATAAAACCGTCGACTTTTTAACTTATGATGAATTGAAGTCTCTCTCCGCTAACCCCGCTCCGACCGGCGCGCTCAAGAAAAAGTTAGACCGTTTCTTTCGAGCTCCGATTGTAAGCAATGAAGCTTATTACGCCGGAATAAAGCCCTACGAGCCCAGAGATGCGCGCATCGGAAAATTCATGCGCATCGCAACCTGGAACATTGAAAAGTCCATTGAAATGCCGGATGTGATCGCGATGCTCACGAATCGCGCAAAAATCAACAGCATGGTGGATCCCAAAGAAGCTCCGCTGGGCTCCGCCGAGCTAAGAACCGTGCTTCAACAACGCGAGCGCCTGGAAAATGTGAATATTTGGGTTTTGCAGGAAATTGAAGTCGGACTCAAACGTTCGCATTATTTGGATGCCGCGCGTGAAATGGCAAAAGCGCTTCATATGAATTATGCTTATGCGCCTCAATATCTTGAAATTGATCCCGTGCGTTTCGGCGATGAAAAACTGCTTTTAGACGACGGCGCCGCCGACAAAGAAGCTCAGGATTTTTACTTTGAGGATCCGGCTAAATTCAAGGGCGTCTTCGGCTCAGCGGTTCTGTCGCGCTATCCGATTAAAAAAGTTGAGATTTTTCCGCTAAAAAATCAGGGCTATGACTGGTATGAAGGCGAAAAGCAAAATCTTTCGTTTCTTGAAAAAGCACGGCGGCTTGGCACCAAAACCACTTTTAAAAATGAGGTGACACGCGAAATGAAAGTCGGAGGGCGCGGATTTTTTCGTGTAGATCTCGATGTCCACGGCCTCCCTCATAACACGTTAACGATTATCAATATTCATCTCGAAATCAAGTGTGAGCCCAAAGAAAGAGCGCGGCAAGTCGAAGAAATCTTAGGCTACATCAAGCAAATTAAAAATCCTCTGATCATGCTCGGTGATTTCAATGCCGCCCCCGGGGATATCAGCCCCACTTCCGTAACTCGCGTTCTTAAACGTACGGCAAAAGATCCAACAACCTGGCTTTCGCTTGGAATTTCTTATGTTTCGCCCCAGGGACTTTTAATCAACACAACACGCGGAGTCAGCAACGTTACAAAAAACTTCAATAACCCCTTCGCTCCCAATATCAAGGTCATCGCACCTAACAAGCTCAAGGAAATGTTTGATCCTATTCGAGATTTCCACTTTGACGATGGAACAACTTTTGATTTTCGTGGCGACAGCAAGCGAAGCATCAACGGCAAAGATGATTTGCTTGCTAATTCGAATGAGCGCGGACTAAAAGGTTTCAAAACCTCTTTCCGTTTTAAACGCCCTTTGGGTATCGTCGGAAAATTCCGCCTCGACTGGATCTTTGTAAAATCCGGACTACTGTTCTCAAATGAAGATAAAAACGCGCCTTACAAGTTTGCGCCGCATTTTGGTGAGACCATGGAAGAGCTCAACACTTCTTTAACTCAGCCTCTCTCCGATCATCACCCCAGCATAGTCGATCTTCCCCTCGATGAACCAAGATTCTAAACAAATTTTCAGAAGTGAAAATTTATCCTTAAGCGTTAGTCAAACCAGTCTCATTTACCGCTGGCTAATCCCTCTCTTTTTGCTTAGTTTATTCTCATGATTTTTGAGCTTTTGACCGCGACCGTGGCATTTATCGCCGGGATTGTTGCCGCTATTTCCGGATTTGGAATTGGCAGCCTGCTCACTCCTCTTTTGAGCCTTGTTTACGGCACAAAAACCGCCGTTGCCATCGTGGCCATCCCCCATATGATTGCCACAACTTTACGCTTTTGGCTTATTCGCAAAAACCTGGATATGAAAATTTTTCTGCGCTTCGGACTTGCGAGTTCTTTCGGCGGACTGATTGGCGCGGGCATCAATGTTTTTTTAACTGCTAAATGGCTTGGGCTGGTATTAGGCGCCTTACTAATTCTGGCTGGCTGTATCAATTTTTTAAAAAACACGCCGCGCCTTCAAGGGCCGGCATTGCTCGGCGGAGTTCTTTCCGGGCTTTTCGGCGGACTTGTCGGAAATCAGGGCGGTATCCGCGCGGCGGCATTACTCAATTTTGATCTCAGCAAAGAGGCTTTTATCGCTGTTTCAACCGCATCCGCTTTACTTGTTGATGGCGCGCGGCTTCCTGTTTATCTTTGGTTTCAGGGAAAAGCCATTTTCGCGGAAACGCCGCTGCTTTTATTGCTTTCCGTCGCGGTTGTGTTCGGAACATTTGCCGGAATGAAAATTCTGAAAAAAATTAATGCCGCGCTTTTTAAAAGACTCCTTTCATCTCTGCTGATTGCTCTCGGCCTATTTATGTTCTTTCGAGCAATTTAACTCCGCGATTTGTTTTACAAAATGCTCGAAAACTGCCCTTTTTGCCCAAGCAATAGTTCTTTCGACGAACCTTCTTTTTGATAAAATACGATCATTATGTTTCGTCCCCAATTGGTCACTTGCCTAAAAACTTATTCGTTCCGGCAATTCCAAGCCGATTTTATTTCCGGCTTAATTGTCGGGGTCGTCGCTTTGCCGCTTGCGATTGCGTTTGCCATCGCTTCCGGCGTCACACCCGACCGTGGATTCGTCACAGCCATTGTTGCCGGATTTTTGATTTCGGCTTTAGGCGGAAGCAAAGTTCAAATCG
>CAZSVD010000279.1:0-1547 GCA_964610145.1 uncultured bacterium
CAGATAATGCGCCAAGAGGCCGGCTTTTTCAAAGCCTGCCTCTTGAAATACCGGTGAAAGCGTATGGCTTAACGGATGACCGAAAATGCCATACAACTCGAGCTTCTTATCCATTTACTTTCAATCCTAAATATTATGGAGCCTTATGCGGTTGATCCGCTGCTGTGACGGAACACAGCAACGGATCAGAGCAAAAATGTTACAGATGTTGCGCGCTTTGCTTTGGCAAACCGTGCGCTGCAACTTTATTGATCGCAAACAAATAAGCGCGGACGCTGGCTTCAAGAATGTCCGTACTTGTTCCACGGCCCGAAACTTCCCTACCGCTGATCTGAAGCTTTACCGTCACCTCGCCTTGCGCGTCCATTCCGCCGGTAACGGCTTGAATGCCGTAATGCGCAACCTTGGCGCCGGAACCAATAATTTTTTCAATGGCTTTATAACAGGCGTCCACAGGACCATCTCCCGTCACTTCAGCTTCATAAACTTTTTTATTCCGAACAAGCTCAATCCGCGCGTCGGATTTTTTGCCGGACTCGGAAACCACGCGCATATCTTTTAAAATCCATGTTTCTGAAGTATGTCCGGCTTGGTCTTGCAATAAAACTTCCAGGTCTTCGTCAAAGACATACTTCTTTTTGTCCGCCAGCTGTTTAAAGCGCGCGAATGCTTTATCTAGATCCGCGGGCTTTAAGTTGAAACCAATCTTTTTGATACGTGCTGCAAAAGCATTTCTGCCGGACAATTTGCCCAACATAATGTTATTGCTCGCTAAACCAATCTTTTTGGGATCCATAATTTCATAAGTTTGACGTTTCTTGAGAACGCCGTCCTGATGAATTCCGGAAGCATGCCAAAAAGCGTTGCGTCCAACAATCGCTTTGTTCGGCTGAACCACCATACCGGTCAAATGGGACACCAACCGCGACGATTTCATAATTTCATTCGTCTTGATCCCGGTATAACAATTGAAAAAGTCACGACGCGTATCCATTGCCATCACAACTTCTTCAAGCGACGCGTTGCCCGCGCGTTCTCCGATACCGTTAATCGTGCATTCAATTTGATTCGCTCCCGCCTGAACCGCCGCCAACGAATTCGCGACCGCTAAGCCCAAATCATTATGGCAATGCACGGACAAAACCACGCTTTTGCCCAATTCCGGCATTTTTTTGACAAGCCCGCGGATAACCTCATTAAATTCATGCGGAACCGTATAACCCACGGTATCCGGAACATTGATCGACGTCGCTCCCGCGTCAATGGCTGTACGCACGACCTGATGCAAGAAATCACGCTCCGTGCGCGACGCATCCTCAGGCGAAAATTCGATTTGTTTAAAATCTTTTTTCGCCGAACGGATTTGATCTGCGATCATTTTCAGAATTTCTTTTTTGTCCTTCTTCAATTTGAATTCACGGTGGATTTGTGAAGTCGCCAAAAAAACATGCAGCCGTTTTTTCTTGGCGTTTTCCAAAGCCTTGCGTGCCGCGTCAATATCCCGCGGCATCATACGCGCTAAACCGCAAATAATCGGCGTCTTTAAA
>CAZSVD010000280.1:0-1771 GCA_964610145.1 uncultured bacterium
GCCCAATCAACGAATTGCTCGGGTTGTTCCGGGTAAAAACGGTGTTGGTTCTTTTTTATGGTCTCCATTGCCTGATTTGGATTCTGCGAGGGTGCGGCTGAAAATTGTGAGCGAGGCGGACCCATCCGTTTTTGATATTAATCAAGATGATTTTTCTATAAGACCCAAATTAACAATAACTCAGCCTGCTGCAGGCGCGGACGCTTTTGAGGCAGAAAAATATCAATTTATTAAATGGCAGTCGAGCGGCACTATTCGTTCTTTAAATTTATATTATCGCGTTTCTGAATCTGATAAATGGATTTTAGCCGCACAAAATATTCCTGGAGGTGAGGGGGATTTACACTCGTACCGATGGTTTGTTCCACCTGAGTCTGTCAGTGAAACTTTGCAACTTAAGTTAGAGAAGTCCGGTGAAAACGATGTCTTCGACCGGGTTCCTGCGGATGGACGGGGATTCTTTGCTGTCCGTTCGTGGATTCGTCTTATAGAACCTTCGCAACCGTCATCTTGGCGTGTAGGGGATAAGCATACTATCACCTGGGATTATGGTGGTTCTCCTCAGTATTTAAGCTTTGAATATTCAACAGACGATGGATTGACTTGGATCCGAGAAGCAGTGATAAAAGCCTCGGATAAAAGCTTTGCCTGGACGGTCGCCGATGCCGTTAGCAATCATGTGAAGATTAAATTAGTTGATGTGAAAAATGCAGAAAGCGTTTGTATTTCAACGAATGAAATTCGGATTGTGAGTGCTTCGGGAACATCTGTTTCGGATTCACAGGAATCAAAGACCGAAAATTCAGCTTGGTGGTCGAAGACGGCAGCGAGTAAAATGAAAACAACTTAAAGCGAGCTCATGAAAATTTTTCAGAACTTCTATTTTGTATTGCTTTTGCTGGTTTTAACCGGCGCACTTGCTTACGCGAATAGTTGGCATGTTCCTTTCCAGTTTGATGATGAGGCGAATATTCTCAAATGGTGGATTACGGATATCACCAAAGTACATCACATTTGGGACTTTAATGTCAGAACTCGATTCTTGCCGTACCTGAGCTTTTCACTGAACTACTTTTTCTTTCGAGACAATGTTTTTGGATACCATGTAGTAAATTATTTCATACATATTGCTAATGGTTTATGGGTATATTTGCTGACCGTTTTCTTGATAAGAACCCCTAAAATGAACAGCATCTTTTCGCCGCAGGCGGGGGCGGGCATTGCCTTATTCGCCGCGCTTATTTTTGTAGCTCATCCTTTGCAAACCCAGGCCGTGACATACATTGTCCAGCGCATTAGCTCCATGGCGGCTTTTTTTTATCTTGGTGCTTGCGTCGCTTATTTGAATTATCGACTGAAGGGGATGGCGAGATTTTACTTCATAAGTTTAGCCATGACCTGCGCCGCGATGTTTTGTAAGGAGAATGCATTAACGCTGCCATTTATGATCATGTTGATAGATTGGATTTTCTTTGGATTTTCAAAGCACCCCAAAAGAAAGGTTGTCCGGGATCTGCTTCCGCTGCTGGCGTGCGCGGGCATCGTTCCTTTTTTCTTTCACTTTTACTCTAAGGCTCGATGGGGCGCGTCGATGTTGGATTATCAGGCTAAAGCATTACCTGCGAATGAATATTTTTTGACCCAGCTGAATGTGATTCGAACATATCTCCGTTTGTTCCTTGTTCCGATCGGTCAAAATATCGACCATGATTTTCCGGTTTCGAGATCGTTTTTGAATACCCATGTTTTGCTCTCAGCCGCACTTTTGGGC
>CAZSVD010000281.1:0-4834 GCA_964610145.1 uncultured bacterium
TATTTTAATTCTTGCGGGTGGATGTGTTTATGTTTTACAGGCATTAGCACAATCTGCCAAAGTCCAAAAGCAGGTTGAAAATCGCATTCGGCTTGAGCCATTTACTGCTTCAAAAATAGAGTGGTTGAATATGCGTATCTCGTCCGAGAAAGATCCTTTCAAGGTATTAAGCGGCTCCTTTTTTGATGAGTTGAGAAATAAGTTCCAATGGGATATCTCCAGTAATTTTTTGAATCCGATAGAAGCCAAAGCTCCGGTTGAGAGTTTGGGTAAAAGCGTGTTGCTTGTTCGGGAGATCAGTCTCAGGCCAATGTCTTCCAAGAGTGCGGAAGACGGCATTAAGCTTTCCACCTATTTTAAAGCCACTGTTCCGGAGACTCGCAATTGAGGCGAAATATTTCAAAGATTTCAGAGGGGTTTACTCTCACCGAACTGCTTGTAACGTTGGCTCTGATGACCGTGGTTTTTGGCATATTGGTCTCGATGATGGGCGGAGGTGTTCGGGTATGGGAAAGATTGAAATGCGGAGTCAGGCAGGAGCACGAAGTTTATTTTGCTTTCACGCAGATTCGACGCGGTTTGCACGCATTTCATCCATTTGAGTTTATTCCGTTTAATGGTTCAGTTGAAAAAATGGAATTCTCATCGCTCGTACCCGTCAGTGACAATCCAGAGTCTGCCATTATTTATGAACCCGGACGGATTCGTTTTTACTATGACCGTCAGACAAAAACTCTTTGTGAATCTGATCAGCTTTACCGGGGAATGAGTCGCGTTCGCGGAACCGGCAACTGTAAACCCTTGGTTCAAAATGTTCAAAACGTGCGATTTAGTTATTATGTTTATAATGAGAATGCTAAAAGTTCAATATGGCACTCTTACTTGTCAGATAAAGTGCCGCCTGTTGCCGTTAAAATGGAGTTAGATTATGTTGAGCCTTGCTCGGAAAAGAAATCAAAGAAAGAATTTTTGGTTTCTATTCCTGTCGGACCAATCGGGTAGCGTTTTAATTCTCGTTGTCTGGATGATGGCGGTGTTTGGTTTTTGGGTGCTTTCATCCGCCTCAGCGGGTATTTTTTCTTTGGGAATCGGGCAACGCTATGAAGGTGAGTTGAAAAGTTATGCGATGGCTCACGCCGCCATTCCATACATCCAAAAAATATTAGAAGATGATGATACGCCGAAACGTGATTCACTGACGGAACCAATGCTTTTTTCTGCGGACCTCTATCAGCCACAAACGCTGGATAACGGAACTTTTGAAATAGTCTATGAGTACCCGAATCGATTCACCGGGTATCCCGAAAAATTTTCAGGGATTTTAGACGAAGAAAGGAAGCTTAATATCAACACCGCAGATACCGATATATTACGGAGGCTTTTTACGGAGGTGGCTGGCGTTAAAGAGAAACTTGCGGAAGCTATAACCGAGAGCGTTTTAGATTGGCGCGATGAAGACAACGATAAACGTGATTTTGGCGCTGAAAAATTTGAATACTTGCTGCTCAAAAAGCCCTATGATTGCAAGAATGGGCCTTTTGAGAGTTTGGAAGAATTGCTACTCGTGAGGGGAATGACACCCGAAATACTCAAAAGTATCCGGCCGTATATCACTGTTTACGGTTCGGGTAAGGTAAATTTAAATACGGCGCCGGATGCTGTTCTTAAAGTCTTAGGCTTAAGCGATGCTGGGATTAGCGGCATCATGTCTTATCGGTTAGGGCCTGATGGCATTGCGGGCACGAAAGATGACCCTGCTATTTCAGACTTGAAGGCGCTTTCGGCAGAATTATCGGCATTCGTTTTCATGGAAGACCTAAATTTGTTGAACAACTTGATAAAAGGCGATCAAATATCCGTGGTTTCGACGGCATTTAGTTTCACGGTTTTCGGGAAATTAGAGGGTTATGCCTATGACACCAGATTGGACGTGGTGATGAAAAAAGATGGTCAGATTTTATCCTGGCGGGAAAATTCATTATGATGGCTTTGTTTCAAAAGAAAAAAAAATCTGATGACGTTGCTCAGGCAAAATCAAAAACGAATACAGCTCATTTCTCCCTATTTCGACGCGATTCGTTGATCGTGATTTCAATCGATGATCATTGCATTAAATGGGTGCGGGTTGAAGGCTCCGCGAGAGCCAGAAAAGTGGAAGCTCTTCATGCTGAACCTATTTCAGGTTTGGATGATGAGCAAATTACCGAAAAATTAAGAGAGTTATTTCAATCCCAAGGTTTAAGAAACCCTCATTTTATTATTTCTCAGCCTTCCCATTTAACGCGTGCCAGAGCGCTGCGACTTCCATCCACGGATATGAAGGAGCTGGGTGTGATGGTGGATTTGCAGGTTGAAAAACATACTCCGGATGCGAAGGAAGAAACCCTTACGTGTTTTCGAGTTATGGATTCCGACGCGCAAGGTTACTCCAATGTTTTTTTGATAATGGCGCATCAAGATGTGGTGTCGCGGTCTGTTCGAATGGTTCAAAAGTTGAAAGGCCGGCTTACTGGGGTTGGATGTGACATCGAGGGCTTGATACGTTGGTATCAGCGTTTTCTAACAACGGAAAAAGAGAAATATTCCGGCGGCACTTTGCTGATCGACATCGATAGTGACTATGCAACTTTGCTTGTCTTTCATGGCGCCGAGGCTTATTACCACCGTAGCATACCGTTAAAAGCCGAAGAGCTTCTTAAGGATACTACCGGAGAGGCTTTAAGTTCCTTTTTGGGTGAGCTTCACCGCTCGATAATGTCCTATGAGGAAGAAGGTTTGAAGGGATTATGCTCACGAGTGGTTTTAACGGGCGAGGCAATTAAATTACGTGATTTCACAGGAAAGATTGAAATGGAAATGAAAATGGATGTGGTCTTTGTTCCGGCTCAAAAAGGGTTGCATTTAGGGCGGGCAGCAGAGACTTATTTTGCGGAAAATTCGAAAGCATCTTTTGCGAGTTTGCTTGGCTATCTCGAGGGAGTTGTTGACGGTGATCTAACACCGTCATCCATGAAAATTCGCAAAAACTTTGAAAGTAAAGTGAAATTGGTGAGTATTTTAGGATCCCAAATTCTTTTTGGGCTTGTTTTGGTAGGTACCTTTTTCATTCATCAAATACATCAAGACATGGCTTATGAGTCTTTTTTACGCACAAAGACCAAACAAATGGAAAAACCCGCATCGGAGCTGGAGGTCGCGCTGGAGCACCTTAAAATAGTAAAGTCGCGGCTTGATAAACGCGGTGTTTTGCTTGATGCTTTGGTCGCTTTAAAAGAGGCCACTCCTCCGGAAATTCAATGGGATACCATGACTTATGTTCAGGACGAAAGTTTAGTTGTGAAGGGAGTGTCGAGGCAAATGACCAAGGTTTTTGAAATGGTCACTGCGCTTGAAAAATCGCCGCTTTTTTTAAAGCCGGAAGCCCGGCGTGTGTCGAAGCGTAAGGTCGATGACAAAGACGTAACCGATTTTGAATTGATCGCACCCTTGGCGGGGGCAGAATAATATGGCGTTTAAATTGCCTGATTTCTCAAAAATGTCGAAGCGGGAGCAAATCGCGATAGCTGTCGGCTCGATAATTGTCATGCTTGTAATCACGGATCGATTGGTTTTTTCTCCCTGGTTTAATTATCGAAAGAAACTCCAGAAGGAAATTCGATCGCTTGAACAAATCGCTGCAGGGCGAAATTTACTGCTTTCGCGTCAGGGCAGCATTACGATTGATCAGGAGCTTTATAAAAAATATCTTCATACCGGCGGTTCTTCGGAAGTCGAAATTGCGGCATTTTTGAAAGAAGTCGAGGATTTGGCAGCTCAAAGCCAAGTTTCCTTGCAAGAAGTTCGCCCTTTAAATACGGAGGGCGGCGAATGGTTCGAGGAGTATGGTTTAGAAGTGCATTATCTCGCGGCGTTACCCGAATGGACTCGCTTTGTCTATTTAGTGGACAGTTCGCCTAGTTTGCTGACTATTGAGCGAGCGGATGTTGGACTTGAAAAGGAAGGATCCAAGACCCTCAAGGGTTCCATGCGCATCAAAAGACTGGTTCTGCTTGACCAACCCGCCAAGATTAAGGAAGCTCAACCATGAAGTGGCTCCCCATAGCTGTCTTAATCTTAAATTTAGTAGCTGCGAAAGCAGTGATGGCTGACGATAAAGCTGTTTCAGCGGAAAGCAAGAAAGAAAGCGAACCCAAGTCAGCGAAGGGGATACAGTTTAGTGTGCCGGCGGACTGGCCGATTGAAAAAAGAAATGGTGCTTTGGGGCCAATACCGATTGAAGAGTATTTAGCACTTAAGTTTAAAAAGCTTGAAGATCGAATCGTAATTTTAGAAAATAAAGTGAATAATCAATCATCCGAAGACTCTAAAAAGTCTTCGGCCAATAACACAAACCGGTTCCAGTCCTATAAGCAAAAGCCGGCACCCGTATTAGGAGAAGATCAGAGCCATGAGCAAGCTTCGTAATTTTTCCATTGGTTTATTTCTCGTTTTGATGACATTGACGCTTGTTCAGTGTCAAAAGAAGCCTGCCGACGTGCCTGCTCCAACTGCCCAGTCTGCTCAATCCACTTCGGCTCCCGCTCAGGAAATTGCCAGGGAACTTTTTGGGGTTCCGGTTCCGATCGGAAATTATTATTTTGCAAAGCGAGTGCACGCCACCTTTCAAACCCCTGAAGAGAAACAATTTACTCCCGAACAGGCGGAAAAATTCATTTGGCATAATCTCGTTCTTTCTTATGAGGCTTCGCGTCGAAAAATTGAAGTAACAGATAGCGAGTTTTCAGAATGGACGGACTCAGTTTTAACAGCTTTGGACTTAAAGTTTACGCGCTCC
>CAZSVD010000282.1:0-7133 GCA_964610145.1 uncultured bacterium
CAGCATTCTCAAACAAATTTTGGACAATGCGATTGTTGCCGATGGGGTAACAGATGTTTTTAGGCTCGCAGGACTAAACAAACCCAATATAGGACTTTTGTCGGCCGAGTTTTTGGATGATCTTCGAAACATGAAGAGTCGAAACTTAGCAGTGGAGTTGCTTGAGAAATTGTTGCGTGATGAGATCAAGGCGCGGACGAGGAATAACGTTGTTCAACAGACTAAGTATTCTGACCGCCTTCTTATGACGTTGCGCAAATATCACAACAGGGCTATTGAAACGACACAAGTTATCGAAGAAATGATCTCGATGGCCAAGGATTTCCAGGCGGCGCTTGCTCGCGAAGATGCCTTAGGGCTTAACCAGGATGAAATCGCGTTTTATGATGCGCTCGCGAATAACGAAAGCGCTGTTCGTGAGCTGGGAGATGATATCCTAAAAAAAATTGCCGTCGAAGTAACAGAAAAACTTCGCAATAGTACCAGCGTTGATTGGCAAGTTCGTGACAGCGTGCGGGCAAGGCTACGGATTCTAGTCCGTCGAACTCTTCAAAAGTGGAAGTACCCGCCAGATGATCAAGCAGAAGCCGTTGAACTGGTTTTAAAGCAAGCAGAGGTTATTTCCGATTTGTGGACAAAAAACCTATGAAACTTTTTTTCTGAATTTTAAAAAAATGGAAAAATTTTTACGTTCAAAGATCGGAACATTTCCGCC
Source organism: uncultured bacterium (assembly GCA_964610145.1). Classification (GTDB taxonomy): domain Bacteria; phylum Omnitrophota; class Omnitrophia; order Omnitrophales; family Aquincolibacteriaceae; genus Multiplicimicrobium. The sequence continues at coordinate 716 of CAZSVD010000282.1, forward strand.
GGAACGCTTCCAAAAGTGTGGTCATGCGACCATTGGTCCTGACTGACGTCACGGCTTACCAGGTTGAAAAATGAAAGAATGTCCTGACTGCAAATCGAGACTAAAGACTAATGACTGAAGACCATCGACTGACGATAAACAGGTAAGTATTAGTAAGCCGGGAGATAACCCCGGCTTTTTCTTTGATCTTGAATATGAAATAAAATAATATATAATTATGATTATAAATAAAATTGCGATGGTTTGACTTTATATCATATACGATATATATTTCCGGAGGGCGCTTGTACAAGATTACATTTTATTGGAATGAACGCGGAGATGAACCGGTACGCGAATTCTTAAATGAATTAACTCCGAAAACCCGCGAGAAAATTCAAGTGAGGCTTGGTCTTTTGAAGACGTATGGCCCTGAATTAAAAAGACCTTACGCGGATAAAGTAAAAGATAAACTTTATGAATTGCGGATTCGTTTTGGAAGTGATCAGACTCGGATTCTTTATTTTTTTATGATCGGAAAAAGAATTGTGCTTGTGCATGGTTTTAGAAAAAAATCTTCCGCGATTGAATTTTCTGACATGAACACGGCAGAACGAAGAATGAATGATTTTATGGCAAGAGTTAGCGATGGCAAAATCAAGCTCACGGAGGGGAACGATGAAGGCGCATAGTTATGATGAATATTTAAAGGAAAAGCTCAAAGATCCTCAATTTAAAAAAGCGTATGAAAAGGGCGTGAGAAACTTATCATTGGGGTATCAGGTTTTTTTGGCGAGAGAAGCGGCGGGCATGACGCAAATGCGGCTTGCGGCAGCCATCGGAACAAGACAGGCCAATATTTCACGCATGGAAATGGGAGATTATAATTTCACCGTAGATATGCTTCAAAGGATCGCAAAAGCTTTGAAAGTTAATTTGCATATCGAGCTTAATGCAAATCCCGGTGCTCGGGCTGCGTAATTGGCCAGTGCACGCAATATATGAAAAAATGTCCGGAGTGTGGTCGTTTAGTTATACGACTACTGATCCAGAGCGAAGCTCAGGCTTGCGGTCATGCGACCATTGGTCCGAAACAAAGTTCCGGCTGACGACGAAGAGATTAATGCTAGTTTGGGCTTGGGTATTTGTCTGCATTGTGCCGATATGTTTGACTCCTACGATATCGATGAAGAACCTGATGACGATGATGATTCGGGTGAAGAAAACGACGAAGAATAGCCTCCCAAGTTTCCTTTTCGATCAATAGAACAATTAAGGCAAAAATAAAAAACAAATGTTTGATATTGTACAATATAGTAAATATGCTATATTGTAACTATGCAGCAAGTCGGGGATGTGATCTTTCAACTGAGGATGAAGCGGGGACTCACGCAGCGTGAGCTGTCGCGGCTGGTGGATGTGCCGCAGCCCAATTTGTCGAATATCGAAAAGGGCAAGCAGGACATTACTGTCGGTACGCTTCAGCGTATCGCGGCGGTTTTAAACTGCTCCTTATCCGACTTCTTCCGCGAAATTGAGAAAAAGCCCGAAGCCACAGCTTTATCGCGTGAACGGATCGAAAAATTAGCGGAGGCCATTGCCCGAGGCCGTACCAATCTTGCCGGAGAAGACGGCGAGATTGTGAAGCTTTTTCAAAGTTTGCGTCCGCATCCCGCCGCGCAGGCGCGGCTGGGAAGAACGTATCAGGCGTGGCGGCAGTTACGAGCGATTTTGCCGAAGCAGGCCATAAACAGTTTGCAGGCGCGTGTGCATGACGCTGAAATGAGACAAAATGAAAAGACTGCTCCATGAATAAAAAGAAAATCCACGAATTCTTCAAACGCCTCAACACGAATCTTGATGAGCGCGCCACGGTCATTGTTGTCGGAGCAAGTGCGGGGTCATTAATGGGCCACGTGCGCCCGAGCTTTGATATTGATTTTGAATTTCGCCTTGCCAAAAACACGCCCGCTAAAAAGAAGAGTGCCTCGGCTGCAATTCTTAAAACTGCACAGGAGACGGGAGTCGCGGTTAATTTCTCGGAAAATATCGGCGGCTGGTCCATGATCAATTATTTGAATTATCGTAAAACAGCGGTGCCGTATCGATTATTCGGCAAATTAGACGTACGTCTGATCGAACCGGCTTATTGGACGATTGGGAAGATGACGCGTTTCCTGGAGTTGGATATTCAGGACATGGTCAAAATCATAAGGAAGAAAAAAATTAAACACGAAACCCTGATCGGAATTTGGGCGCAGGCATTCCGCTCGAGTGACCTATCGCTCGAATTGGGCCAATTTAAAGATCATGTGCTTTTTTTTCTTAAGCAATATGGAAAAAAAATCTGGGGCAAAAAAATAAAAGCCGCGGAATTAAAAGAGTCTTTCCTAAAACAAATCGAGTAATTTTGCGGACGAATAGAGATCGGAGCATTTCTCAAAAAATGTACTGAGCTCAAGTTTCGCATTTCTTCCTCTTTATTTCCGGCCCGATTTTTTTCTCAGCATTTAAAGTCCGCCGCGAGTGCTGAGCGAAGCATCAGCTGTTTGAGCGCCGGACTTGAATGCGAAGCCCACGCCGGCTAAGGAGGCGCAGGGCTGTCTGCAAGACTAAACCATACTGCGTGATTGATTTGAGCTATACTCTTCCGATAGGGAGGGGGGGATGACTTTGAAGAAAACGATTGCAGCTCTTTTGGTTTTCTTGCTCCCGGGCAGTTTTTGTCATGCCGCTCCCGCGTTATCCGTTTGTTTTGCTACGGACGGAACGGTTGTGCAATGTTCCGACGGAAAAGCGCTTTTGGGAGCAAACGGTACGAATCTTCCCGGCCGGCCGGATGATGCCGGACAAAAATCTCAAAATAAAGATTTTCCCTCTCTGACTTATGCGAATTTAGAAGAAGACTCTTTGATCCCTTCGGAAGTTTTGGGAGCCGGCGATGCGCGGGATATTTGGGTTCCGGCTTATGTAAAAGCTCAGGAACCGTTTGTGAGTTTGCAGCAGGATGCGCGACAGCAGGCGCTGTGGCCCTGGAGGGATGTGGTCGAAGATGGTCCCAGAAAACTGCATTATAATTTTAGCGTTGAAGATGTGACCGGGCGCGGGAATGTGCGCGTTTTTAATACCAAAATCGGTGTTGAATATGAGGTCGCTGAAAACAGAGCCATCGGTGTTGAAGCCATCCGGGGAATTCAGGATTCGCAGGACGCCGCGGCATGGGGCAAATCCGCCAAAGAAGAAAAAACCGCGCAAGTTAAATATAAAATATTTTTTTAGAAAGCCTTTCCCGGAGTGTTGTTAGGCGGTTTTGGGCTGAACAAAAAGCAAGGAAGATCATCTCTGGGACGGCCTGGTTTTTTTATGATGATCCCAGGGTGGCTCGCGAAATCACTGTTGAGAGTCGCTCGGCCGCTTAAGCGAATGCTGACGAGTTTGATTGCTTGCTTGCTGCTAGTTTAATATTTGCAATGCTTCTATTTATTCTGCTTACGATAGATTCGGAAACGGTTAGGCGGCTTTGAAGGGCTGATTAGCTCCTCATCAGGCTCCGCTGTGTCAAACTGTCCTTTTCAATTTTACTTACGGGAAAGCAAGACTTGTCGGGAGGGGCAAAGATTCATTTGCAGGGCATCTTTATGCTGAAAATTTGTGAATAATTTTTTAGCATCTCTATTTTTCTTGGGTTGTGTCGTTAAGCCTTTAAATGGAGGAAAAATGGAATGAAAGACATGGATGTTCGCAGTTTTTTTATTGCGCTTAGACCCACGCATTGGGTTAAAAATACCCTTATTTTTTTACCGTTAATTTTTGGAAAGAAACTTTTTTCTTATCCTGAAAATTTTAATGCGCTTATAACCTTCATTCTTTTTTCTGCTATCGCGAGCAGCGTGTATTTGATCAATGATGCAATTGATGCGGAAAAGGACAAATTTCATCCTACTAAGCGGTTGAGGCCAATTGCTTCCGGAAAAATCCAGAAGAGGGCAGCTTTTATTTTTTCTATTTTGTTAGGAACTATTTCATTATTCATGTCTTTTCAGCTAAGTGAAAAGCTTGGAATAATTATGCTTGTTTATTTAATGTTCAACCTCCTTTATTCAAAACTTCTCAAAAACATTGTAATTATTGATGTATTTTGTTTAAGTGGGTTTTTCTTAGTTCGGATATTTTCTGGGGCAGTGGTTGCGCGGGTGATCCCGTCGTATTGGATTATTCTTATGACCACACTTCTTGCTCTTTTTTTGGGATTCAATAAGCGGAGACAGGAAATTCAGTTGTTGCGATATAAAGCGGAAATTCATCGAGCCGTGCTCCGAAAATATAATCTTTATTTCATAGATCAAATGATTAGTGTCACAACATCTTCGATTGTTGTTGCATACATGCTTTATGCTATCGGCGAACACACTGTCATGGGATTTGAAGCATCGAAGTTAATTTGGACAGTCCCGTTCGTTTACTATGGGATTTTTCGCTATTTATATATAATTCATAAAATTAAACGGGAAGATGATCCTACGAGGATACTTTTAACAGATCGCATGATACAGCTTGACATATTTCTCTGGATCTTAACTTGTGTTTGGCTAATTTATGTACGCTGACTTATGAAAATGAGAAAAGAATGGTTCTGTGTTTTTTTGTTTTTCTTTGGACTTTTCTTTGTTTTTAGTACTGGCTTTGACACTTCAGAAGGCACATCAGCTTATCTCGTTGCTCAGCAAATTGTTACGAATGGCAGAATAAGTTTTGACTTACCGCCCAATGATCTTTTTGTTGTTGCGCCCAATGGCAATGCTTATCTTTCTCATGAAATCGGAAACGTGCTTTTTCAGCTTCCGGTTGCTTTGCTAAATCACATATTTAAAGTTCGTATGGGGAGTGTTTTAAACAGGGGGCTCTTGTCTAGGGTTGAAAATTTCACACAGCTAATTCCCGCAAATATTCATTTTGCCATTTGCGCGGCAACACTTTTTATGATCTTGAGAAAAAAATTTCGCTTGGAAAGACGGACAAGCTTTTTAGCAGTATGCTTGATTTTTTTCACAAGCTTTTTATGGGCGTATTCGAGAAGTTTATTTGACGGAGCGCTTTGCGCTACCCTGTTAACCGTGGCAGTTTATTTTTTATTTGAATATGGAGAAAAAGAGAGGCCGGGTGACTTGATAATGGCTTTTATTTTTTTTGGTTTTGGTTTTATTACTCGTTTGACAATGGTGCTCTGTGTTTTTTCTGCGGAGTGCTATTTGGTGTTTCAAAGCAAGAGATGTTTCAAAAAAGTTTTGGATTTGGTGATTTCTGGTTTTGTGTTGCTTCCTTTTGCCTGTTGGCAGGCTTGGTATAACCTGACTAGAACGGGTTTTTTTTATAAATCGGGCGTCCAGGCAAGTCAGTTTTTCAAAAATAACGCGTTGGACGGAAATCTGTGGGATGGAATGATGGGGCTTCTTATTAGCCCCGGGAAAAGTATTTTTGTGTATGCTCCATTATTGCTTTTTTCGATATTCTTTTTTCGAAGATTTTCAAAAGAACATCGCGCGGAAAGTTTATTTATACTGTTTTTGAGTGTTCTGTGGCTTCTATTGCATTCAATATTAAGAAGCTGGTACGGAGCGTGGGGCTGGGGACCGAGGCATTTTGTGACAATCATACCAGTGCTTTTTTTACCTTTTGCGGTTTATTTGGGAAGTATTTTAAAGAGATTGAATTTAAAGATTTTATTGGTTCTTTTGGGATTTCCGGGCTTATTGCTGTCGTTAGCATCTATAGTTTCGAACTGGCATTATCGAATGAGCTTTGCGTTCCAGAATGGCTATCATATGGATAAATATTGGGTGTGGAGTTTTAACAAAAATCAAGCTGTGGATATGTTTTTGAGCGGGGCGCAAAATTTGTTTCGCTGTTTAGATTGGAGTTTTCACAAGGATGTGGTTTTGGGCGCATCGAAAGTTAATATTTATGCTTCAAATAGTATCAATGTTTGGTGGAATAGTGCGATATTTTCGGGTGTTGGGTGGTTCTGGGTTGCGCCGGTTGTGGTTTTTTTTCTGTCTATTTCAATTGGTTGTGGTCTGATGATTTTAAAAAATGAAAACCATGCAGAGTAATTTGTCGTCAAAGCAATCCATAATCTTCAGATAGAGCTGTTAAGTGAGGATGGTTGAAATTAAATCTAATACGAGCAGGGGGCCTTTTATCTCTGAGCGGTTAGAATATGGTTATTCGTGAAGTTTTATGGCATCGAGGAGAAAGTAAAATGAAGCGTTCGCAATGGATTATGAGCAGTCCCGTTGGGCCGCTTCATTTGGTCGCTTCAGATAAAGGACTTGAAGGCATTCATTGGTCCAAACAAGAAGTTCCCGTGACACCCTCTTTAAAAGGAAGCGGAAAAGAAATTAGAATTTTGGCTCAGGCCGTGAAGCAGTTGGAAGAATAT
>CAZSVD010000283.1:0-9034 GCA_964610145.1 uncultured bacterium
AACTACTTTTTTCTTTGAAGCGACCCGGGTTTCTTTTATTTTTTTTGTTTTGTTTTTCGCCGCCAAAACAGGTGTGGGGGGTTCCACCAGCGAATACTGCAAAACAGTTTCACTCGCGTACACCGAAAAAAATGGAGTTCCCAGCGCCGTAAAAAAAAGAAAAGATAAAGTGAGAGCCTTTATGCGCATATTAGTAAAGAACAGCAAAAATTAATCCAGCTTGCCTTGTCCGCCGGAAACGGAATATTTTCCCGCGCCCAAGAACATAATGGCAATCGCACCAAAAAGATAAAGCAAGTTCAGCTCGTAAACCGGCGCTCCCAATGAATCAAGCGTAAGCAGCTTGTCGCGAAACACCAAATAAATGGACATTCCCATGGTAAAAACAATCAAAGCGGCAGCCGGCCTCGCTTTCCAACCTAAAATAAGCATAAGCGGAGCGAGCACTTCCCCCGCAGGAACACCCCACATCAATTCGCGTGGCAAATGATTCTTTACAAGCATTTCCCCAATCATCGTAAACCCGTGAATGAGCTTATGAATACCGTGAAAAAGCATCAATCCCCCAATAGAAAGACGCAAAACTAATTTTCCAAAATTTTCCATAGTGCCTCCGCTTAAACGATTATTATACCGTGCCGAAAGGGCATATAAACTGTAATCATAGCTGAATTCCCGAAGTTTTGGTAAGATACGCGCTCTCGCAATCTTAATTAATGGAGGTCGTATGAAATCAAAAATGTTTATTCTTTTGGCAGGAATCTTAATTCTTGCTTCAGGCTGCGCGCGTAAGTGCCCGCCTTGCCCGACATGCGCGGATTCAATGGGAGCTTCCGGTTCCTATACGAACAGCTCTTTTGCTCCGGCAGCATCCGCTCCGGCAAGCGCGAACTATGCTTCGACAAGCAGCGCACCGTCTCAGTACAGCGCTTCATCGACAGCCAAGTACGTCAGCAAATAATTTCAGACCGAATCAGCCAGGCTGAACTCACCGTTCAGCCTGGCTTTTTTTATGGAGAAACCGATGAAACCCTTCCGCTCTTTCATTATATTTTTTTTGATCATTACATTTCTTCCGGTTTCTCTTCACGCCCAGGAAATGCTTTGTAAAAAATCAATTTGCTTTAATCGAACCCAGGAAATTGCCGGACAGCAAATCCCGATTAAAGGCGCCGAATTGCTTGAGTATTTAATGCTCGATCTTTATACCGCGGCACTTTACGCCCCGGCGGACATTAAAACGATCGACGGAATTTTGGGCAATGTTCCCAAAAGCCTGGTTCTGCATTATCACCGCACAATTAAAAAAGAATGGATGATTAAAGCTTCACGTGATCGCATCAAAAAAAATAAGGACAATAATGCCGTGGCACTGGAAGACAGACTCAAACAGCTGGATGCGGCCTATCAAACGGTTCAAAGAGGCGACCGCTATGAATTACGCTATGAACCGGGCATTGGCACGTCACTGATTCTTAACGGAAAACTTCAGGCAACCATTCAGGGTGAAGATTTTCAGCGCGCTTTTTTTGGAATTTGGCTTTCAAAATTACCGCTTAACAAAAAGCTACGCGATCACCTGATCAATCCGCCCGTAAGCAAAAAATAAATTGGTTTAATCTTGAAGCACCTATTCGCCTAGCTCAAACAACCGCCTCTGCGGGCGGAACTCGCTAGGCAAATAGGCACTTCAAAACTTCCGCGCTTCTGGGGAACAGGGCTAGAAGTGGAAAAACAAGGCGCTTCTACTTACGCCCCTCGAAGACATATCATCGCATTTTCATCTCAAAATAATCACGCATCGCTGAAAAAGTTTTCGACTCTATTTTTTCTTGGCTCGGCCTAGCAGAGCCAAGAAAAGAGATATGACGGGAAACTACTTTTCAAAAACAGAGCCCGATAGCAATTATTAAAAGCACTGCACTTCGATAAACTGGGTTTTATGGGACTTGCTTCTCCGTTCCAAGCTCTCACCCGACCTAAGCGAAATAGCTCAGCAGAATAAATGGCTCTGTGAGTTTCGCGCCTCCGGACGCGACTGTCTGAGCAGAGACATTATTCTGCCGAGTTCAATCTTATTCAACAATCTGCGGAAGCTTACGCTTGAGGCAAACGAATTTTTGAAATGAGCTGAAGCAGCTCGGGGTCATCTTTCAAAGCGGCAATTTTGGAATTGGAAGCGGCCTTTTGAATGTCTTTTGTTTTCATCAGCTCAAGAAACTCCGGATCCCGCATCAATTCCTGCATCTTGGGATGCGCGATCAGCGCTTTAAAATTCTCATCTTTCATTAATCTTTGCATCATCTGCATCTGAGCAGCCATATCCCGCATTTTTCCAAACATAAAAACTCCTTAAATAAATTCGTTACCCTGAATCGGGGCGGGCATTGTATTACACGTTCAGCTTATAGAAAAGCGTCACATTCTCCGCGGGCACTACCAAGTTCCAGCCGTATTCCCCCGCAATCCAGCGCATGGTTTCCCGGCTGTAAAAACAAACATGCGTCGGATCTTTGGGATAATGCCACTGATCAAAGTTTCTGTCCGGCTGAACCCATTGCGTTAAAAGGCCCAGCCACCCGCCGGGTTTTAAAAGCTGATCGAGCTTCTTAAATTCTTTTCCGGGAGAAAAAAAATGCTCCGCTGTTTCAGTGCAGGTGATGAAATCATAAGTTTGATGTAAAACGGACTCGTCATTAAAAAAATACGGGTCATAAACTTTCATCTTAAAGCCCTTTTTTTCTAACATCTTGGAGAGAGTCGGCCCCGGTCCGCAACCATAATCAAGGCCCTCCTTGGGAGCAGAAAGTCTTTCGATGAGAGGCTTGGCAAGTTGATTCAGAAAAGCCCGGTAACCGGAATCCTGATCATTATTTTGATGCAGCTGATAGCGTTCCAGCTCTTCTTGCGGATTAAGCCGTTCGGAAGGATACAAAAAAATCAAATCACAGGAATCACATCGATAAAAATGACGCGCATGCGCTTCCATAAAAAACCCGGCTTGCATTCCGCAAAGCGGACAATCTAAACTGCGCATTAATTGAATTGATGCTCCAAAGTTTGAGCCAAAGCTTCGCCTATCTTCCTGTACCCGGCGATATCAGGATGAAGGCCATCCGGCGAACCGCTTAACTTTCCGAACCTTTCAGGGTCACTGACAATTTTAAAAGTATCGCAAAACAAAAATCCGTTTTTCGCGGCAAAGCCCCGAATCCATCGATTTACTTTTACCATTTGAATCAAAACCGCCGAAGTCGCGCGGTTATACGGCAAAATGGTGCAGGCCACAATTTTCATTTTATTTTGCATCGCCAAGGCATAAATTTTCTGAAGCTCGATCTCGACTTCTTCAGCCGAATGTCCTTGGTAAAGATCATTCACTCCCGCGAGAACAATCACCGCGTCAGGATGCTCGGTTGCCGTATATTTTTGAAAGCGTTCAAAAATTTGATCAGTGCGTTCGCCGTTCACACCGCGATTTAAAACATCGTACTCGGGATTGCGCAGCATCATCCAATAAGCATACTGGCTTTTAGGATCTCCTTCCCCCTCGGGCGGAGCCTCTACAGGAGAACGAAAACCCGGCGTCCCCGCAGTGGTGGAATCTCCGAGCGCCAAAATGGTAATTTTTTGCGGCTCCGTAGAAAAGGCGGAAAAAGAAACTAACGATAAAAATAAAGCAAAGAAAACTATCTTTTGCTTTTTAGAATCAAAAAACTGCGGACTCATCAGAAAAGAATTTATTTCTCCGCTTAAGCGGCCTGAGTTGCCGCCTCGATAAAAGATTTCGGCGTGCGCTTCAAATCCCAGGCGAGACCAAGCTTGGCTAAAAGAAAAATCGCCCATTTGGTCGGATCCCAATAATACCAGCGGATTCCATTGCGATAATCATTCGGAAATTTATGATGATAGCTGTGATAGCCCTCACCGTTGGTAATAATCGCTCCAAGCCAATGATCGCGCGCGGATTCCTTCGGATTAAATTCATTGCTGCCGATCATATGCGCATACGAATTAATAAAAAAAGCCGAGTTCATCACTAGAAACATACGCAGACAAACTGATATTAAAAAGGCTCCGAGCAAATGTCCCGTGGCCCATCCGATTCCAAGCGGCAAAAGAATTCCGGCCACGAGCGACCAGGCATCGTAGTATTTATCCTGGTTCATCAGCAGCTTGTCCTGCAATAAATATTTGACGTTGTCGTGATTCACGGCATGTTTGTAAAAAAGAATCCACCCAATATGACAATACCAAAATCCGCGCGTGGAATTATGCGGATCAAGATTGGTATCCGTAAATTGATGATGCTGGCGATGCTGAGACGCCCACTTCAAAGCAGACTCTTCATAAGTCGCCGCCCCAAAAAATAAAAGTAAAAATTCAACAACTTTATTGGTCTTATAAGTAACGTGCGAAAACAACCGGTGATAGCCCATGGTTATGGAGAAGCTGGTCGCGAAAAAATAGAACCAAAAAAGTGCAATTTCTGACGGAGCCAATCCGTAATGATAAATATAAATCGGCGTACCGATCACTCCGCAGGAAATTAATACCGCGAACAACACAACACCGCCCCATTTTGTAACTCGTTTCGGAGGACCGTAATCGCCCATGATTAGCCTTTTTGTTTATTTCCGTTTAAGCAGGACAGGCAGAATACAGGTCAACTCAGGAGATAGCAAGGAAAGAAGATCTTTGTATTGGAATTAACGGACAAACCGCTCCGCTAAATCAAGCGCCTGAGTCACATAATCCGAATGCATAAATCCACCGTGCGAGTGACCCGGATCGCGCATAAAACTTTTACTTTTGTTAAACCTGATATGGATAAGATAATACTAAATAAATCTTCTTTACCGAACTTATAAAAACACCAAACCAAACAAATAAACATGCTAGAATGTAGGTATATCTGAACTATTATCCATAGGAGGGACTCTTGAAAAAACACGCGTTCTCCAAGCGGTTTGATGAACTCTGCTACACCTTTGAATCTGTCGGCTTTGTTAAAATTGATCAATACGTCTCCCAAGAAAAAATCAGTCTTTCTAATAACCTAATTGACAAATGGCAAAATAATTTTTTTGAGAAACATGGGAGCACTCCAACTAAGTTTCCTTTTTTAGAACTAGATCCTCTTTTTATGGATCTGATGTCAGATCCGTTAATTATTGATTTTGGTATTCGATATTTAGGAGAATGGTTTCGATTTGACCACGCAATCGGGTTGCAGCAACCCTCTAAATCGAGAAATCCAGACGGATCAATTCGAGAGTCACAAGCAATTAATCTTCACGGCGGCCCTTCCTGCAGTCAAGGTTCCTGCTTTAGCTATACCGTTAATGGAAAAATGCGCTTGGGGCAACTCAATGTGGGAATTGTTTTAACTGAACAGTCCGGAAAAGACGGCGGCTTTTGCTATATTCCGGGCAGCCATCAAGCTCCTAACGACATTGAAGGCAATGCCGTTCTTCAAAATTTTTTATCCGGCAATTTTGACCATCCCTCTATTGTCACCCCCAAACTATTCCCCGGCGACCTAGTTATTTTTACGGAAGCAATCATTCACGGAATGGCTCCATGGAAAGCATCGGATAAAATCAGAAGAAATTTATACTTTAAATATTCCCCCGGTTTTTTAGCTTGGCGCGATTATGAAGAAATCAAAAAATATCTCCCTTTAGCGCGCACTCCTATTCAAAAAATGCTGCTCCGCCCTCCCTACGTATCTCAATACAAAGAAGATATTGCTGTGGGGACAAATCAATTCCGTGAGTCATTAAAAGAAGAAAATAAAGGCACGTTTTTAAATATTTTTAAAAAATCCACTTATTGAGCGCGTTAAATAATTTAAAATGCTCATCACCGTTGCGATTTGTACTTGGAACCGAAGCAGAAAACTACACCAACTTCTATCTTCACTCGAAAAAGCCAACATTCCGCATGATTTAAGATGGGAAGTTTTGATAGTAAACAACAATTCCACCGACGACACAGAAGCCGTCATTGCCTCTCACAAACGCACACTTCCCATCAGATCTGTTTTTGAAACTCGTCAAGGAATTGCCCATGCACGAAACAAAGCCCTTTTGGAGTCAGCAGGAAAATATATTATTTGCTTGGACGATGACGTAATTGCCCCGCCAGATCTTTTGGGCGCTTATCATAAAGCCACACTAAATTGGCCACACGCCTCCTTTTTTGGGGCGCCACTAAAAATTTGCGCAGACTTTCATTTGCCCGGTTATATCTCCCAGACATATATTTCACGGCTAAATAATTTTTTTTTACGCAAGGATTTAGGAAGCCAAGAGACTTTGCTTTCCAACAATGAATTTCCTTTCGGAGCAAATATGATGTTATCAAGGCTTTGGTGTGAAAAGCACCTCTTCAATACCGCCTATGGCCATGTCGGAGAATCTCGCTCTTACGGTGAAGAAACTTCATTCTTTATCTCCATAGTTAAAAATGGTGGCCACGGAGTCTGGGTTCCAGGTGCCGTGGCAAACTACCCGCTCAACCCGGACTATTTCTCTCTAAAATCAATTCGCAATGATTCTTTTGCAAAAGGGAAAGCGCACATTTTGATTCATGGAACTCCTTATTCAAAAAGACTTTCTTACTTACCTCCTTTCATTAGACTACGCATACAACTCTTTGCAGCCCTCCTGAAACTAGCATTCGATTTTCTCTTGGGGCGTGAGTGGATTAAGCCATATAAGCAACTGCACGTTTTGAGAGGGATGCTTATGGTTTTAAATAACCGCGATTAGACCTTCGATACAACTTTCCCGAGCGAGCAATACCAGAGATTTTGTATTGATTGCAAACACCGAAATCATCAGAGCCAATATTACATTTTTTCTGAAATGTGCTTTTCCGCTAAATCAAGCGCCTGAGTCACATAATCCGAATGCATAAATCCGCCGTGCGAGTGACCCGGATCGCGCATAAAACTTTCCGTCTTTCCGCCCAAGCTTTCGATCACATCCGCTCCCGCGCGCATACGCGTACAGCAATTTTTCTGCTCTTCATCCAGCTCAGAGCAATAATAAATCCAATGGGTTCCTGAAAAAGGTTTCTGCTCTTTCTTTTCTAAAAAAAGACGATTCGGCGGAAAATCCGATTCATAAGGTCCCGCGTTGGCAATCGTCACCGCGAAATAAGGTTTTGGATTCATCACATCAAAATAAGTCACGGCGTAACTATTCGCGCTGCCCATGCTGTATCCCTGAAAAATAACATGTCCGGGCTCAACCCCATGCTTCTTTAATGTCTGATCAATCCAACGATAAATATCATTGGGTTTTGCGTACCCCTCAGACTCAGGATTACGCCCATACCACCATTGCACACTTAAAATCGCGTAATGCCGATTCTTGATTTTAGGAGTCCAAACTTGAAAATCACGCGTTGCCCAACCTTGATGACCTCCCAGACTCACGAGCACAGTGTCCTTTTTAGAATCAAAACCTTCAGGCTGCCACCACACCGTAAAACTGCGCTGATCCTCGGTGAGTTGGATCTCCGCGTTTTTTGAAACCGTAAATTGATACCCTTTCGAGTCCATGCGTTTTGCCATTTCAAGCGTTGATCCCGGTTCGCCCCAGGGTGCCTGTTGACCGGACATCGGCTCCATGCGTTGTCTGCGAAAATTTTCGCGCCGTGTTTCTTCCGCGAAAATTACGTGAGAACTCCACAAAAGCATGCTTACTATAAACAATCCTGTTATTTTTTTCATACCGTACGCTCCATCAAAGTTTTTTCAATGCGAGTATCAGGCACAAGCCACATCACCGCGACAGCGACATAACACAGGCAGGAAATCCAAGGACAAACAAAAGCAAGCGGAACCGCTGCCGCATAAATAAGAAGCGAAAAATTAACTTTAAAGTCTTTCCCGATCGCTTGGGCAAGCTCAGAACTTTTTCCGTGGTGAGAGATCAATGTACGGGTCAAGATAAGGTAGGCTGATCCTGCCAAAAGCAACACCATCCCATAAAACGCGACCGGCAAAGTCGCAAAGTGATTCTCCCCCATCCAACCGGTAACGAAAGGAATCAGCGAAAGCCAAAACAATAAATGTAAGTTCGCCCAAAGAATCCGGCCATTCACTTTTTTGACGGCCTGCAGAAGATGGTGATGATTATTCCAATAAATTCCCACAAAAACAAAACTGAGCACATAGCTCAAAAAGACCGGGGACATTTGCCTGAGCGCGGCAAGATCGGCACCATGCGGCACCTTCATCTCCAAAACCATGATCGTAATGATGACGGCAATCACACCGTCGCTGAAAGCTTCCAGTCTGTTTTTATTCACCGCAAACTATCCATATCAATGACAAAACGATAACGCACATCGCTTTTAACAATGCGCCGGTACGCTTCGTTTACTTTTTGAATCGGAATCAACTCGATGTCAGCTGTAATATTTTTCTTACCGCAAAAATAAAGCATTTCCTGAGTTTCTTTGATCCCGCCGATAAGAGATCCGGCCAAACGCCGCCGTCCGCCGATCAAAGAAAACGCGTCCACGGGAATATTTTTTTCGGGAACTCCCACCAAAACCATCGTACCGTCAATCTTGAGCAATTCAAGATACTGATTCCAATCGATTTCAGCCGAAACTGTATTGATAATCAAATCAAAATGTTTCTTTAATTTTGTAAAAGTTTTTGAATCTGCCGTCGCGTAATAATGGTCCGCGCCCAAACGTAATCCATCGCGCTTTTTTTTAAGCGACTGGCTGAGCACCGTCACTTCAGCGCCCATCGCACGCGCAAGTTTCACTCCCATATGTCCGAGTCCGCCCAAACCGACGATGGCCACTTTCTTTCCTTTGCCGACTTTCCAATGCTTCAAAGGTGAATAAAGAGTAATGCCCGCGCATAAAAGCGGCGCCGCGGCATCCAACGGTAAATTTTGCGGTATTTTTAAAACATAATTTTCATCCACAACAATTCCGGTGGAATAACCACCCTGCGTCGGAGTCTTCTTGTCTTGTTCGGTGCTGTTATAAGTAAAACTGG
>CAZSVD010000284.1:0-4652 GCA_964610145.1 uncultured bacterium
CCTCGAACTCAAAACTAAAAGCAACAACATCGACAACCTGCTTGAGCTTCATCCCAACGGAAAAGTGATCGTTTCCTGGTCCGTGAACGCGGGGCCAATTCAAAAAGAAGAAGAACACAAATGCGCGACGATTGCCGAAAGGCTTGAAGCCGCGTCAAAAATTGCCGCTATTCCCGGTTACCGGGTCGGATTTCATTTTGATCCGATGATTGATTTTGAAAATTGGGAAGAGGAATATGAAGCCACGGTTAAAAAAATTGCTGCCGCCGTACCGGCAGAAAAAATCGCCTGGATTTCCATCGGCTCACTGCGCATGATGCCTGACCTAAAAAAGAAAATGCAGGACCGTTTTCCGAATTCAAAATTGCCTTACGGCGAATGGATTAACGGCATGGACGGCAAACTGCGCTATTTCAAACACCGCCGTCTGGAACTTTATAAGGGCCTTGCGGGCATGCTTGAGAAACACCTGAAAGGCGTCACGACTTACCTGATTATGGAATCGCCCGAGGTTTGGCGGCGGGTTTTCGGCAAAGAGTTCACAAAAGGCTCCATTTGCGAAATGCTTGATAAATCAGGGGTTAGCAAATAAAAGTCATCGCAAAATTCTCGTCTCTCAGAAAAGGCTTTCTTTCCAAAAAAGCTTTGAAGAAGATGCCCTGTTTTTGCGTCAAAGTTGACAGAATGTCGTTCTATTTACCAATCACGAAGGGGTTCTCAATGAAAAAATCTAATTTGACCTGGTTTACTCTTATCATCGCCACTCTTTTCTTTGCAACACCGGTGGTTCACGCGGATACAACTGTTGAAGCAGCAGCTGACGGCATGCAGCATAAAGCGGATAACATGGCAAAACGCGAAGCCAGAAAAGCTGAGCATGCCAAAAAACACGCTGAACGTAAAGCTAAGCATGAAGCTCGCCGCGCAGAACGCAAAGCCAAGCACGAAGCGAAAAAAGCCGAAATCGCTGAAAAGAAAACCGAAGCTGCCGCAACTACCACAGCCGCGACAACAACGGATACTGCAACAACAGCCGTTGCAACAACGACTGAAGCAGTCGCCGCTCCGGCCGCTACGAACTAAGGTCTTAGCTTAAGCAAAAAAGCCCCGCGGAATTTCCGCGGGGCTTTTTTATTTTAAAACAGACCAGGCTTATTTGCTTCCAACACGTTCATAATAATTTAAAAAAGCGCAAGTCCCCCAGCCCACAGCCACTCCCAAAAATGCGCCTCCGATTAAATCGCTGGGATAATGCACTCCAACATAAATCCGGGTAATGGCAACCCACACCGCAACGCCATACGCCCACCACCGCGTCTTGGGATAGTAATGACTCAAAATAAATGCTGCCGCAAAAATAATCGCGGTATGTCCTGAGGGAAAAGCATCATTGATCGGTTTTTTAAAAATGACATGCACATTTTCCCAAAACAGATGCGGACGAGGCCTGTGAAAGAAAGCTTTTAACGCAGGCGATGCATATTGAACCGTAATCAAACTGATGGCTAGCCCGGTAATCACGCGGAATGCGTTTTTACGATCAAAAATCAAAATTAGCAGAATTAAAACCGGAAAGAGGATGCCCGTTTCACCCAACCGGGTCGGCCAGGCGAGCAAGTAGTCGAGCCAGGGTCTTTGCAGTCCCTGAAAGAAGAAGAAAACCGCGCGATCAATCGAAAGAATGAACTGCACCGTTTATTTCTTTTTCTTCTTCGCGGATTTCTTTTCGGGCTCCGCAACAGCGACAGGCGCGGCAGGCTTCGGAACATTTCCTGCTTTGCGCGCGGCAAAACATTCTTTGCAATACACGGGACGATCACCCGGCTTAAACGGCACTTCCGTGTTCTTTTTACAATCCGCACAAACCACCTGATACATTTGCCGCTGAGGCAAAGGCGCCTGCGGGCGCGAATAACCAAACGGATTTTGCTCATGTGAGGCGTTTTGGCGGGTATTCGAACGCAAATCATCACGAATTTCAAAAAGCATATTCGAAATCCGGCTGTTCACCTGATCCACCTTGCGCTCGAGAACCTCGAGACGTTCCACCATCTTCGCCAAACCCTCGACAATCGTCGGCATGAACGGCGGATCCACTTCCTTTTTCGCCTTCTTCGGCGCCTTCACTGCTTTTGCTTTTTTCACTTTTGCCATAACAACCCCCTCATAAGACTTAAGACTACAGACTAATTTGAACCCGGCACTCTTGGAAATGCTCTAATTTCTGCTGATAACGGCCCCATGCTTTCCCCTTAAAAATACAACTCATTTATTTTTCGCAAAAATTTCAAAAAAACGACATTTGCTCTCCTTGATCCATGTCACCATATCATCGGCTTTAATCCATTTTGAAAATTCAAATTGAATTCCGTTCACGCCCAAGCATCCGCGCGTACAATTAAACAATGTCTCAGGTGCAATTTTTTTTAAATGAAAAATACACCCTATGGTTTCATCTAAAAATTCCGGCAAATTTGCTTCGAACCAAATTAAATTAATTTGTTCGGAAAGCCCTCGGACAACTTGAAGCTCATATCCTTCCACATCTATTTTAATGCAATTCGGCTTACCATAGTCTTGAATTAAGGAATCAAGCGTTCGCGTTGAAACAGACACCTTATCAGAAAAGGCCACACTCATTCCGAAGCGGTTAAGAGACGCATCTTCCAATAAATCTTTCCATTTTGGACTAAGTGTATTATATGCGTTTCCCTCGCTCAGCCTAAAAAATTCACCCGTTCCTTCTTGATCGCTGACAGCCGCTTTAAAAACTGTTACTTTTTTATTTTTACTGAAACGGTAATTTAAAATTCTGTTATTTCTACAATCAGGTTCGATTGATAAGACTTTTTTTGCTTTTAAAAATAAAAAGATTTCAGTTTGATCTCCAATATTTGCGCCGACATCAAAATAACTCCATTCGGCATGAGTCACCTTGGAAAGAAACTTGATTTCATTTTCCAAGGACTGCTTTATTCGAGGATGGCGCCAACGAGAAAAACGAATATATGCATTTGACCAAACTAGTTTTTCATATAAGCCAAGTTGAATAAGAAAATTTTTGATAAGATTTTTAATCAATCGGAAAAGCTTTATTTGAGATGTTTTTAAATAAATTAACTTGCCCGGAATTATAAACCTCCTCCGAGTTAGACTAAAGACCTAAGAAAGGAAAGATGTCCTTTTTGGGCCGGCGCAAAAATGAAAAAGACCTCTCGATTTCTCAGAAGTCTTCAGATAAATCAGTCAGATTTTTATTCAGCCGCAATCGGTTTTTTGGGGATTTTTGCATCTTTTTACCAGCAAGCCATGCCTGAGAAACATGCGCAGTGAAGGGAATGATTCTTGCGAATGAGGCGAAAGGAAAGCCGCGTTCCATCCGCGGAAGGCTTCCTTCGCCGAATGAGACAGAATCATGAACCGAAACAAGCGTTTCGAAGCAGGCTTGCGCGGCCTAAGCGGCCGTGGAGCGAAATCAGGGTTTAAGGTACACTTCCCTTAAAAGCCCGTCCGGCAATTGAGGACAACCGAGCCTTGCGGCGTCTGATCTATAACTTACTCAATATCCCAATCAGGATTCATAGGGCAACCTCCTTTGAGAACAGCTTCAAAATCGTGCCTATGATTAAAGCGTGCATGAAAAAATACTATTTTCAAGGGCGGAAGAAGAAAAAATGCCATTCCTTTGAGACATAAGCCCGGCTTGCGGGCATGAAAGAAAAAGGCCCCTCGGTTTCCCGAGAGGCCTTTTAGACAAATCAGTAAATTAACTGAGAAGTCGTCGATTAACGGCGATTGTATCCGCCGCCGTATCCGCCACCACCGCGGTTTTCGCGGGGAGCCTGAGGCTTAGCTTCGTTAACAGTTAAAGCACGACCTTCAAAGTCCTTGCCGTTTAACTTTTCGATTGCTGCACCGGCTTCTGCGTCAGAAGACATTTCGACAAAGCCGAAACCCTTGCTGCGACCGGATTCACGATCCATGATGACCATAGCTGATCCTACAGTGCCGCATTGTGCGAACAACTGAGAAAGCGACTGATCGTTAACGGAATAAGGGAGATTCCCTACATAAAGTTTTTTACCCATAAATACCTCAACTGGTTTTGGGGCCCTGAAGAGGACATGGGCAAAAATACCCGACGACTCTTAGAAGCAGTTAACAATGCGGATACACTACCAGCATCCCGCCAAAATAGCTACTACCTTCGTAAAGATAAAGCCCCCGCGTGAACGGGGGCTTTATTGAGTGAAATGACGCTAACTCTTTGAACGGCAGACTGTTACGTTGCGGCGGATGTTCCCTCAGCCGCGGCGGCCGCTTTTTCACGCTTACATTTTGCGCAGCAATTGTCATGCGCGCACGCGGAAAAAAGCATCGTTAACGCCAATCCTAGCACCATCCATTTTTTCATACGATTCCTCCTTTAGACAACGAATGAAATACCGGTCAAAATTTGATATTTCAACTTTTCGTGTGCCCCGTTGATATTTTCATAGGTCGGGATCGGCATGGCAAAAAAAGCCGAACAATAACGCGTTAAATCAGCCTGAAGACCCGGTGACACCCAGAGTGTGGTTCCTCCGCCGTCTATCAGTTTAGTGCCGTCGTGTTCGCGGTCACGATTCTGCCATTCCTGATTGAGCTCGGTC
>CAZSVD010000285.1:0-2387 GCA_964610145.1 uncultured bacterium
CATGCTCGCGTCCGGTTAAAGCCATGCGAACCGGCATAAAGAGCTCTTTGCCTTTAACCGTTACCTTTGGTTTTAACGCAGCAATAAAGGCATCATAAACAAGCGGATCTTTCCAATTTAATGTTGGAAGAATCGCGATAGCCGCATCCAATAAAACACCGGACGCCTGAGACTGAATCCAAACCGGATTTTCATAAGACACCGGCGTTTTTAAAAATGCAAGCTGCGCCGGAAGCTCATCAAACTTGGCAATCGCGTCCTTAAAAGCGGGTAATACTCTTTGCACTTCCACTGGTTGAGGCGCAGCCGCAGAGGCAAAAAAATCACTGCGCTTCTCCAGATAATCGAGTGCGCGTTTCACAAAAATCTCATCCGGGAGAGCGCGTAAATGCTGGCCGTTGACCCAATTCAGTTTATCGGGATCATAAATCGAAGATGATTTATTGACCCGGTCCAAATCAAAAACCTTTTGTAAATCTTCCCAGCTAAAAATTTCCTGCGTCGTTCCGGGCGACCAGCCAAGAAATGCGATATAATTTACAAGCGCTTCCTGCATATAGCCCTGCTTTCTGAATTCACGCACCGATACGGCTTCCAAGCGTTTAGAAAGCGGTTCTCCACCCGGACCGTGAATCAAAGACAAATGACCGTATTGCGGCGGTTCAAAACCCATCGCGCGAATCAAAAGAATATGTTTGGGGGTATTTGACAAATGATCTTCACCGCGGATAACGTGCGTCACTTTCATCAACGCATCATCCACACAAACCGCTAAATGAAACGTGGGCGTACCATCCGCACGCTGAATCACAAAATCTCCCACCATATCATCCAAATTAAATTCGACATCACCGCGAATCAAATCATGCATTTTGACCTGCGGCTTTTCGACTTTGAAACGAACTGTCGGCTTAATTCCGGCCGCTTTGCGCTTCTCAATTTCTTCTTTTGAAAAATTACGCCCGCGATTATCAAAACGGGGCGGCAATCGATTCAGTTTGGCAATGCGCTTGGCTTCATCCGTTTCTTCCTGGGTGACGTAACAATAATAAGCCTGCCCTGCCGCTAAAAGCTTATCCACATAACTTTGATAGAGAGCCAAACGCTCCGACTGTTCATAAGGACCGTACGGACCGCCCGTTTCCGGACCTTCATCCCAATTTAATCCCATCCAACGCATATCTTCGAGAATACCTTCGCGATACTCAGGAAGAAAACGCTCCCGATCGGTGTCTTCCAATCGCAAAATAAATTTGCCGCCCTTAGCGCGTGCAAATAAATAATTAAAAAGCGCGGTACGAATGTTTCCCAAATGTAAGCGCCCCGTTGGAGACGGAGCAAAACGAACACGAATCATGTTAAGTCCTTTAAATTTTCCTGATCTCAAAGATCAGGCCGATTTACGTAATATGATAACCGTTTCCGCAGCCCAAGCTTCGCTTGTGCCGAACGGAGGCAAACCTTCGTAAGTCCGCGCTTTCACAGAAACCTTTTCAAGCGGTAATTGTAATAAAGCCGCGACAGCCTTTCTGATTTTTAGTTTCATCAAGCCCAACTTCGGCTTTTCTAAAATTAAATTCGCATCCATTTGATGCGGCAACCAGCCTTGCTTTTGTGCCGCTTTTAAAACTGCCGAAAGCAACTTGGAACTTTGAATATTCTTATATTTTTTATCCTTGTCGGAAAACCAATCACCGATATCTCCCCATCCCAAAGCGCCCAAAATAGCATCCGTGATACTGTGAAGCAAAGCATCACCATCTGAATGGCCTAAAGAACCTTTTTCGAAAGGAATGCGAATACCGCCGACCCAAAGCTTTCTCCCGGGAACCAAACGGTGAATATCATACCCTTTTCCGACACGAAATTCTGCACCGGAACTTAACTTCGCTTCTGCCAGTTCAAAATCCGTATAATGCGTTAACTTAGGATTCCAATCCGTATGCAAGATAACCCCCATCTTTCCTCCGGCAGCTTCTACCAAACTGGACTCATCCGTAAATGCGAAAGCATTCGGAACATTCTTGTAGGCGTTGAGCAGAAATGATCTTTTGACAATTTGAGGCGTTTCCGCTTCGGCAAGTTGCGAGCGATCCACAGTCCCCTCAATTTGTCTCTTGTCCGGTGAAATCTTTTTTAAAGTTGGAATAACCTGGCGCGCGAGCAAAATGCCATCATACTTAGCGGCCTGGGCAAGCAGTTTTTGAACCGCTTCGCGTTTAATAAAAGGCCGCGCACCGTCATGAACAATCGTCAAAGAGTTTAGCGAAGAAGTTTTTTTAAGGCCCAGATAAACCGATTCCGCGCGTGTTTTTCCGCCGGCGACAAACTTTATATTTTTTAGTCCGCGGCGGCTTGCCCACCGCGCGGCTTCAAGCTCATGCCCC
>CAZSVD010000286.1:0-11413 GCA_964610145.1 uncultured bacterium
CATCCGAGCCGTTTTGAATTGGTTTAGGTCGTTTATTTATTTTCCGTCCTGGTTTGTATTTTGGAGTCTGCGGCGCTGAAGTAGAAAGCCTTGCTTATGCAAGTTGAGAGACCGCTTTAGCGGAGAGACTCAACTTGAATAAGCTTAGACTTTCACGAAGCCGGCAGAGCAGCCGACAAAAAACAAACAGGACAAGGCCTGACCGGCCTAAGGTCAAAGCCGTCCGCAGGACACAAAGCCCATCGGCATTTGAGATAAGGCGGGTTAAGGGCGCGCTTCCTTTAAACACCACCGGCAGGTATAATTCTTTTATGTCCAAATCCTTCACGCTCGCGGAAGCGAACGCGCTTGTTCCGGAAATCGAAAAACGTCTTGGTGAGATTCGTGCCAAGAGATCGGTTTATTTGCGTATTCACGACGCGGTTTTCGTGCAGGAACTCGCCAATGACGTCGAAAAAAAGTCAGGCCCCGATTTTTTTGATTCTGATCTCGAAAAAGACATTCAAAACCTCGAAGAAACCATTTACGCGCTTTCCAAAGAAATCGACGCTTTAATTGAAATGGGCTGTATATTGCGCAGCATTGATTCGGGGCTGATTGATTTGCCCGGACAGCATCATGGCGAGAGAGTTTTTTTCGCGTGGAAAGCGGGCGAGAAACAAATCGGCTTTATCCGTCATCGCGGCGCGGCCGGCGCGTCTACCGAACGCACTCCGATTCTGTAATATTTTTGCTCCACGCGCAGCGCCGCCGCGCTATGCCCTAAGCTTCCTGAGAAGCGTGCGCGTCTTTAGCCTGTTCCGGAGTTAAAAATACCGGCTTACCGTCTTCAATCGGATTCAGCGGCACATCCTCAGGCATCGATATCACCCAGGCGTCATCGGGGAAACTTTCATGCAGCGTCATATTCTTCATTTTCAGAACTGTTTTGTCGCCTGTTTCCGCGTGGGTGACCACTGTTTCGGGCGCGTAATAGAATTTTGAATTCACCGCGTCCAATTTATTTTTTATTTTGTTGAAACCTTCGCGTACAACCACCGTGGTTTCAGCTCCATCAGGCGTTAAAAAGGTTTCGTTTTCAACTTGTCCATGCTCATCCAAAATAATCCGCCGCGCCAAATAACTTGAGCCCTGATAAGGTTTCGCGATTTCAAGCTCCATGCCGTCGCTCATGCCGTAAGCGCCGATGACCTGATTTTCCGAAAAAGCTTCGGGCGAAACTGCGCGGTAAAGATCCAAAGGCTTTAAATGGCTGTCAAATTCGGGAGAATACTCCAGCTGAAACATATCGCCCTGCCACGCGTTGCGCATTCCCGGCAAATAAAGCAGAAAATTTAAATCATCATTCCGGAACACAAAAACCGGCTGGCCCAAACGCCCAAAACATTCCATCAGCAGCTTTTTTTTCAGCGGATCAAACAGTAAGGTTCCCGTGCAGGTGCTGCGCAGCGTGTCTTGCTTGTAAAAGGAAAGTTCAATCGAGGCCGCGAAAGGTGTCCAATTTTTATTGTGAAAGTAATTGTCGGTGGCCTGTTTGACTTCGAGCACGGTCTTGAGCTCGGCCGTGTGGCCTTGCGTCGAGAGGAGCGGAAAAAGAAAAACCCCCGCGCTGAAGATAAACAGACGCGCGCAAAATTTCAGATCTCGAATTTTAAATTTAAAACTTAAATTACGCAGAAACACTGTCGGTTAAAGGCGCCGGCTTTTCGAGCTGTTCTTTGGTGTAGATGATGCGTTGATACGATGTCCACGCCGAACCAAAAAGAGCGATTAACAAAAGCGGTTTCAATAACGGCGGAATCAACGCGCCGATACCGATCGCGGCATAACGGGTTTCGCGCGAAAACATGCCTACCGAACATTTCTCGATGAAATTTTCAGAGCGGGCTTTGGCGTAGCTGACCACAAACGAAACAATCATGAGCCCGAGCGTCACAGCCATCCAAAAAGGCTCGTCTTCATTGAAAAAGTGCAGCGTGAGTCCCGAAAGAAAAAATCCATCGGCAAAACGGTCCATGGTTGAATCGAGAAAAGCTCCGAATGGGGAAGATTTGCCCGAAAGCCGCGCGAGCGCGCCGTCGATGGCATCGCAAAGTCCCGCGAGCCCCATAAAGGCGGACCCGATAAACAAAGCGCTGTTTGCGAAAAAAACTCCCGCCATAAAACTAAAGCCGGCCCCTGCCATCGTCAGCTGATTGGCTGTGACACCGCGGCGGTTCAATGCATCGGCCGCGCTGTTAAACAGCGAAGCAAGTTTTGGATATAATTTATCTCTTAACATGATCTCTCCCGGAGTTGTCTTCTGAAAAAGTTCATCCGCTGCGTTGCGGACTTCGCTTCTTTGTGCGGCGTAGGTTTTTACTACGCCTCCGCAGGCGCTTGTCCGCGCCTTGCGTTTGAAGCTTTTTGAGAAGACAAAGTGTACTTGTTGGACTCAAAATGAAATAATGACTTCGAACCGCAAGTATTGTATTTTCTATCGGCTTGAGATTCAACAGATGAAAAAAGGACTTATTTTATGGAAAAAGTAAAAATCGAAGATTTTGGCAAGTTGGATTTGCGTGTGGCAACCGTTCTCGACGTTGCTTTGCACCCGAGCGCTGATCGGTTGTACGTTTTGCAAATTCAAGTCGGCGAAGAGAAAAAACAAATCGTGGCCGGCGTGCGTAAATTTTACGGCATCGACGAATTACGCGGCCGGAAAATCGTTGTGGTTAATAATCTTGAACCCTCGGTGATTCGCGGCGTGGAATCCAACGGCATGTTGTTGGCCGCGTCGAATGGCGATAAATCGGCGCTTTCGTTGATTGGGCCAGAGCGTCAGCTCGATGACGGATGCCGCGTAGGTTAAGGTTAATCTTGAAAACATCATCTGCTGCGTTGCAAACATCGCTTCCTTGTGCGGTGTATTGCCGCATACGCCTCCGCGGGCGCTCGTTTGCGCCTTGCATCTGACGCCTTCAAAATTAACCTAAGAAAGAAGTATTAGAAAATGCTGAAAATCATCAAAAGAATTTGTCTGGGGCTCGCTCTTCTGACGGCCGCGGTTTATTTGTCGGCCTGCATTTATCTTTATTACGGACAAGAGGGGATTTTATTCCACCCGCCAAAAACTCCCGCGGATAAAGTTTATACGAATTTCCCCGGCCCTTTTGAAGAAGTGTGGATTCCGCTCGAGGGCGCGAAAATGCACGTGCTGCGGTTTTTCGCCAAGAAGCCGTCACAGGGCGTCGTTATTTTCTTTCACGGCAACACTCAGAACGCGGAAGATTACGGCAAAACCGCCAATGAGTTTACCGATCAGGGATTAGATTATTTGATTCCCGATTATCGCGGCTTCGGAAAAAGCACCGGAAAAATCGAAAACGAAAAACAGTTTTTAAAAGACGCCGAAATTTTTTACGCGTGGGTCAAAACACAATATCCCGAAAACAAAGTTTATTTGGGCGGCCGTTCCTTGGGCTGCGCGCCGGCTTTGTATCTTTCCGCGAAGAACAGCCCCAAACGCACGGTGTTGGTATCGCCTTTCTTTAATATTCCGGCCATGGCCGATATTCGTTACCCCTTTTTGCCCAAATTTTTAGTGCGCTATCAATTTCGCAATGACTTTTGGATTCGCATGACCCAAAGTCCCGTTTATTTGATTCATGGCGATAAAGACATCACGATTCCGCCTTCGCACTCCGAGCGTCTGGCTGATTTAGCCCAGGCTCCGCACCGTTATTTCTCCGTACCCGGCGCCGCGCATGGCGATTTGCAGAAGTTTCCGCTTTACCACAGGCTGCTTTACTATCTTATGAGCGAGGAGCCGCTTTCGTAAGAGAGAGGCACTCGCGCGGGGGCAAAAAGCCATTTGAATTTACAAAAAGCGCTAGGTCTTGTCCGATTTTTTTTGAGACAAGGCACAGCGCTGAGTGTTGTTTTCAAATAGTTATTTGAATTTAAAAGGAAGCGCTAGTATAATTCCCGACCTATGACAAACACCAATACAGCTCAGGCACCGACACAAACCGATCAAATTGATGTAAAACCGTTTCGCGCTTATCGCTATAACCCGAAACGCGTTGATTTTAAGAAAGTCATTGCCCCGCCGTATGACGTTATTTCACCGGCAAAACAAGATCACCTTTACGGCCTTTCGCCTTTTAACGTTGTTCGCCTGATTCTCAATAAAAAAGAAGGCGCTGATAACGCCGAGTTTAATACCTACACCCGCGCCGCAGCTTCGTTCAATAATTGGATTCAAGAACAAGTTTTGATGCGCGATGACAACCCTTGCTTTTATGTTTATCGCCAATCTTATACCGCGCCCGACGGAAAGCGCCGCGAACGCACCGCGCTTCTCGGCCGCATCAAAGTGGAACCGTTTGAAAAAGGTTTGATCATTCCTCACGAAAAGACATTGAAAGGCCCGCGCGCTGACCGTATGAATCTGATCAAAATGATTCACACCAATTTGTCGCCGGTATTTGGTCTTTACAAAGATCAGGGCGGAAAAACGTATGAAAAAATCGCCGGTGCCGCCAAAGGCAAAGAACCTATTTTTGATTTAGTTGATGAAGACGGCATTGGTCAAACCTTGTGGGTCATTACCGATCACAACGTTTGCAAAGAAATTTCCGAAAGCCTGCGCGATAAAAAGATTTATATCGCCGACGGTGATCATCGTTATGAAACTTCGCTGGAATATTCTCAGTGGAAGCGCGAGCAGGAAACGACGCCGCAAAAGGGCGCGCCAAAGGGTGTTCAGCCTTATGATTACACCTTGATGGCATTCGTTTCTTTTTCGGATCCCGGTTTTATGGTCATGCCGACGCATCGCTTGATGATTAAGCTCACCATGCCCAAAGATAAAATGATCGAAGCTTTGAAGACGCAATTTGATGTTAAAGAAGTTACGGCCGAAGCGATTGAAAAAGATCTCGATTCAGGCAAAGACTTACCGGTTCGCATCGGTCTTGTTTTCAAAGACAAAGCGTACATGCTCACTTTGAAAGATCCGCAAGCCGCGAAGAAAGTTCTCGCTTGGGATAAGCCGGATGTTTGTCTTGATCTCAACGTGAATATTCTCGGTCATCTCGTTTTCGCTAAACTTCTTAATTTTCCTGCCACTGCGTGGGAAGGTAATTTGAAGTTTGAACACGAAGCCAAACCCTCGATCGAAGCTGTTCGTTCAGGCGAAGTCGAAGCTGCGTTTATCCTCAAAGCTGCGCCGATTGAAATGCTTGAGAAGCTCGGCGCTGTGCAGGAACGCATGCCTCAGAAGTCGACTTACTTTTATCCGAAGTTGGCCTCCGGAATCGTCTTTCACCATCATTCGGTCTAGAGCCCCTCAAAAAGAAACATCTCGCTGGCTCAAACAGCCAATGCTTCGCTTGGAACTCGCCTTCGATATATTTCTTCTTTGAGTTTCCGTGCAAAAGGGGTGGGGGGGCAAGAAGCGGAGAAACTAGGTTGAGTTTGCTTAATTACTCGAAACCGCTTTCAGTTTCTTTTTTACTGCCTGCCTCGAATTTTAAACTAGTTTCCCATTATATCCGCAATCCCGCCTTGCTCGATTGCGGTGGAGATATATTTGAGGTGCCAAATTTGCACCCCAATTTTTAGTCAGGGTGAAATCCCATTCTGCGTTTCGGTTTTTCTTCTTGAATCATAAGCCGTTGAATCGCATAAATAATCGATTGAATATCTTCATCATGCTTTCCGACTTTTTGTTCTAAATCTTTGAGTTTGAGCGAAAGTTCTTTATGGGTAACTGCGATTTGCTTGATTTGAACAAATGTTCGCATAATTTGAATATTCATCCAAATGGCTTTTTTGCTTTTCAAGATGCTTGAAAGCATGGCAATGCCTTGTTCGGTAAAGGCAAAGGGAAGATACTTGATATTCTGGCCCTGTTTCAAGGTCACAATTTGTGACCTTGAAAATTCTGCTTCTTCGAGGGTGAGCTGAAACATAAAGTCTTCAGGGAAGCGGTCTTGGTTTCTTCTTACAGCTTGATTCAAAACCTTGGTTGGCACCTCGTAGAGTTCTGCTAAATCATGGTCAAGCATGACTCGCTGACCACGAATAAGATGAATCTTTTTTTCAATTGAAACTGTATTTATTGCTTTAGACATGCCTACATTATATATGCATATAAATTATATGTAAATATAATTATAATCATATCGTAATTTGCGATAACCTCTCGTGTTATTTCCGCGTAGGCGCGAATCCAGAAGCTCAAAAAGAAATATCTCGCCGGCTCAAACAGCTGATGCTTCGCTCAGAACTCGCCTTCGAGCTATTTCTTCTTTGAGCCGCTTCGTGCAAAAGGGGGTGGGGGCTGAAAGCGGAGAAGCCGGGGCGTCTTACCTTTAGGCTTTGGTCTTCGGTCTGTAGTCTGTAAGCATATTTCAGGCCTCGAACTTCAGCCTGTCTTCCCGTGATATGGCTTTCCTCGATTCCACGAGAATCGCGAAAAGCTCGATTTTCTTACGGAACCTTATCCAATCAACTTTATCGAATTTTTTAATTCATACCTCAAGCTTTTTGGTGGCTGGATGTGTCGTTGACGCGGACAACGCGAAGCTGGATGGTGTAGCCGACAAAACGCAGAACTTGCTGAAGCGTGGCAAGGTTTGAGAAATTGCCGCTTTCAATTTTTGAAATATGCTGTTGCGACACACCGATTTTTTCTGCGAGCTGTTTTTGATTTAAGTCGTGTTTA
This sequence comes from uncultured bacterium, assembly GCA_964610145.1. Classification (GTDB taxonomy): domain Bacteria; phylum Omnitrophota; class Omnitrophia; order Omnitrophales; family Aquincolibacteriaceae; genus Multiplicimicrobium. The sequence continues at coordinate 6,713 of CAZSVD010000286.1, forward strand.
ATGCGGTAAGCGATAATCGGCTTAATTAACTCAAGCTGTTGCATTTTAAGCTCGTGCTGCTCGCGGAAATACGGATCTTTGAGCATTTCCTTTAAATGGAGATCGACATTTGATTTCATATTAATTTTTTCCGTGTTGTTTTAAATAATCCGCGCGCCTTTGCAAGGCAATTTTTATGTCATGTAACGGAACAGCCGAAACTTTTTTCACCAAGCCGTTCGTTAAAATGGCCTTTCCTCCCACAAAGAAAAAATAAAGAACCCGGACATGCCCCTGATTTCCTCTGAAGCGCAATTCATAAAGCCCTTGCCCGAGAGGGGCGGTATGAGGCCGTTTTAGCCGCGGTCCGAATGTCTCCAACAGCTCACGCGCCATAAAAAAATTGAGCCGTGACCTTAAATCAAGTCCGTCAATAAATTCACGCACTGGCTCTTTGCCTGAGGCAGCTTGATAGTATTCGCAGATTACCATGCGATTCATAACAAGCCGTCTTCCAATAAAATAATACAACCAGATAGTTGTATATGCAAGTTAATATAAGTCATAATTAATATGATGATTATACAAACGTATTGCTTTGTCAATAGCCACTCGTGCAAAAGGGGGCGGAGGTTATGCTCAATCGGCGCATGCCTTTGTGTCCTGCAGACGGCTTTTCGCTCCACGGCCGCTAAGGCCGCGCAAGCCTGTTTCGAAACGCTTGTTTCGGTTCATGATTCTGTCTTATTCGGCGAAGGAAGCCTTCCGCGGATGGAACGTGGTTTTCCTTTCGCCTCACTCGCAAGAATCATTCCCTCCACCGCGCATGTTTCTCAACAGCTCTTGCTGAAATCATTCCGATCTGTAGAAATGCTGTAGGCTTTGGTCTTCGGTCTGTAGTCTTCGGTCTTTTGTCTGTAGTCTGCAGTCTGGAATGGGTCTATAATTTCCACCGATTGTCATTCCCGAGTAGGCGGGAATCTAGTTTGAATCCGGCACTTTCGGAAGCGTTCCGGCGGAAATGTTCCGATCTCTGTTGTCTGTAGTCTGCAGTCTGGAATGGGTCTATAATTTCTGCGGATTTTTAACGTGTCCCCGAGGTAAACGGCACCTTTTTTAGTTGGAGAAATTGCAATGTTAAATTTATTTATTAGCTATTCACATCTCGATGAAAAACAGGTTAATGATTTTATTAAGCATATCAAGCCATTGAAGGAAAATGGACTGATAAAAGAATGGCATGATCGTAAAATTGTTGGAGGTGCTGAGTTCCAAGATGATATTGATAACAACTTAGACAGCGCAGACATTATTTGTTTGTTCATTTCTCGTGATTTTCTTGCATCGGAAGCATGTTTGAAGGAGAAAAAAAAAGCGATTAGCCTCAGGCAGCAAAAAGGCGTGGCTGTTGTTTCAATTATTCTTTCACACTGTGGTTGGTTAGATGATAAAGACTTATGTACAAAGTTAGCTTTGCCTACGGATGGCAAGCCCGTTACAAGCTATAGCGATCCTCGTGAAGGCATGCAGCTTGTGTATGAAGGACTTAAAAATGTGATTAGCAAAGAAAGCTCAATTAGACTATTAAAAAACAGCGCTAATTTTTTGGCTTTTCTGCAAAACACAGAGTTGTTAACCAAGGCGCATTCCCAAAAAGAAGAGGTTCTGGTAGACGACATTTTTGTCTATCCAGAGCTAAATAAATATAACAATGCGAGAGAGTTTGAAATTAAAGTAAGCTCATCAAAATTAAGCGAAGAATTTTTTAGCAGTTCTAAAATGCTTATTGCGGGAGAAAACCAGTCAGGAAAAACAACATTGTGTAAGAAAGTATATATGCAGTTACGAAATCTCAATTTCGTTCCTATATATATTTCCGGAGAAGATAATTATCGTGGAAAAATAAGTAACATAATTGAACAGTCATACAACGAGCAGTATGAGGGTGTTCCCTTGCATGAAATTGAAAAGCGTCGAATTGTTCCCATGTTTGATGATTTTCATGTCAGCAAGAATAAAGAAAAACGCATGCGTGAGTTGTCTGATTATGAGCGTCAGATAATTATTGTCGATGACATTTTTACTTTGAATTTCAAAGATGAGCAGCTAATTAGTTCATTTACTCACTTTAAAATTATTGAGATGTCTCCGCTTTTAAGGGCCGAGCTAATTGCTAAATGGACGAGTCTTTCTGATAAAAAAAATGTTGGGGGAGTTCACGCGAACGAAATTTATAAAAAAATCGACAGTACCAAAGAAGTCGTAGATGCCACTCTTGGAAAGATCGTTGGGGCTGGCGTGATGCCTGCGTATCCTTTCTTTCTTTTGTCCATTCTCAGCACATATGAAGCTTTTAGTAAACCTCTGGACCAAGAAATCACATCGCAGGGTCATTGTTACCAGGCGCTTATTTATTTGTATCTAAGAAAACAAAAAGTTGAAAATGAGGATATCGATACATATATAAACTTTCTTACTGAGCTTGCTTTCTTTTTTTATAAAACAAAAAAATCTGAAATAACCGAGCATGAGCTTGATGGTTTTTTGGAAGAGTATTTAAAGAAATATAATCTTCCTGTAAAGAAAGAGAAGTTGTTAAAGAATCTAATGCGAAGTCATCTTATAGCAGCAGACAGTTTGAATAACTATTCATTTTGCTACCCTTATCTGTACTATTTTTTTGCAGCTAAATATCTTGCGGAGCATATTGAAACCAGCAAAGACGAATTGGCCTCAATTATTTGTAATCTGCATAAGGATGAAAATGCATACATTGCAATCTTTGTTTGTCATCACACAAGAAATACGTCTGTGTTGGACGATATATTAAAGAATTCATATATGCTGTTTGATAAATTTAAACCAGCAACTTTGTCTAAAGAAGAGCTTTCTTTTTTTGATGAGCAAGCGGAAGGGATTATTGAAGCTGCTTTGCCGCACGCAAGTTCCAGCCCAGAAAAGGAAAGAGAAAAAAGATTAATAAGGCAAGCAGAGTTAGAGAATCGCAAGGAAGATGAAAAGCGAACAGAGTCTGAAGATGAAAATAATGACCTGACTATGGCTTTGCGAAGAAGCGTCAAAACCGTAGAGGTAATGGGGACGATCATTAAGAATCGCGCCGGGTCTTTGGAGAAAACAAAGTTAGAAGAAATATTCACTGAGGCTATGAAGGTTCATTTGCGTGTGCTTAGTTCTTTTTTTGAAGTTATAAAGAATGTTGATCAGCAACAGCAGGCGGTTGGATATATTGCAAATCATTTAAATAGAATTACAGAAAACAAGGCGGCAGAAGATAGAGCTGCGGGCAGAAAGGTGAAAGAGCTAAGCAAGGAGGAATTACTTAAGATTTCAAAAAGAATATTTTGGAATATGAATCTCTTTGTCATACATGGTTTGATTAATAAAGTAATTCACTCACTCGGATCTAACAAGTTGATTGAAATTGTTAAAAAAATATGCGCCGCAGAGAATTCCCCAGCAGCTTTTCTTGTAAAGCACGGAATATTTATGTGGTATCAAAAAAATTTACAGGTTGATGATATAGCAGAAGAATTTAGAAAGCCTGATTTCTCAGATACTGCAAAGAGAGTTATGAGATATATGATTGTCAATCATTGCGCTTTGCATGTAATTGATTTTAAAAGTAAGCAGAAAATAGAAAACAAGCTTGGTATTCCGACCACTAAGCTTATGAAGGGCTCATAAAATAGAGATCAGAACATTTCTCCCTCGTTTGTACTCGGGACAAGTAAAAGTGCCAGATTGAATTGATAATTTCAGAAAAGGAATTTATGCCCGCAAAAGACAGTAATGAAAATGAATTAAAAGACGGTGACACGGTTCAGGTAATCAAGGATTTGAAGGTGAAGGGCGCGTCGATGACGTTGAAGCGCGGGCCGGCTTTCAAGAATATCCGTCTGACTTCGAAAGAGGATGAGGTCGAGTGCCGTTCGGGCGGAGGTACGCTGGCACTTAAGACGTGTTTCCTCAAGAAAGCTTGAGTTGATTTTATTCAGGCAGGATATGTGAGGCGGCATCGCGGAGACAAACAATTCAAAAATATTTTTGTTTGTCGAGCGGCAGGCGGCAATTTAGCGGTTAGTTAAATTGAACGCCGTAGACGAACATGTCTGCCGAAGCCAGTCGCGGCTTCGGAGCGACGAGCCTCGCCGGCGCTGAGGCGATATTGCGGAGCCTAGCGGCTCCGGAGCGTTAAAGGCACGCGCCGATTGAGCAACATGGTCTACGACCACAAGAGCCTTACCGGCTCTGGAGGCACAAGCCGTCCGCAGGACACAAAGGCATGCGCCGACTGAGCAAAATATAGCGATATCGAACACGATCTAATAAGGGTGGTCTTACCCTTGTCGGTGCATTTGTATTTTAGGCAATAGAAGCTACTATTCTTAAACCCAATTTGGGGATACAAATAACAAGGAAGCGGAATGAATAATCGCCGAAACTTTTATCGTCATCCGTACCATTACCCGATCAAGATCTGCGAAGAAAAATCTGTGGTGACTCAGACGGTGGATGTGTCTCTCGGGGGGCTTTGCATCGATTACGAAAAAAATTTTTCTCCCGGACAAATGGTCACGATAGAAATTCCGCTGAACGAGCATGTTTTTAAACTCACCGGCGAAGTTTGCTATTCGGTGAAAAAAGGAAATGCGGAACGGTTTCGTGTGGGCATTGCGTTCAAAGATAAAACCAGTCAATTTA
>CAZSVD010000287.1:0-14834 GCA_964610145.1 uncultured bacterium
CGGACATCCCGCGGGAGATATGGTTTTGAAAAAAACCGCTGAGAGGATTCAGTCTGCGGTGCGGCACAAGCGCACCCTGAAAGAGATTGATTTTGTGGCGCGTTACGGAGGAGAGGAGTTTATTATTTTGATCCGCAGAAACTCGCTTGAAAACACGGCGACGAAAATTGCCGAAAGAGTTCGAAGCCTTGTTCAGGCCACGGATTATGACTGGAACGGAACTAAAATTTCTGTCACGGTGAGCTTGGGGGTTGCGACTCTGAATGCCGGTGAAAATATTCCCGATCCGATGGTGCACCGGGCCGATAAAGCTTTATATCTTGCCAAACAGTCGGGGCGAAATCGCGTTTGCACAGAAAAAGAACTCAACGGAAATAAATGAGCACTGGTTTTTTGCATCAACAATCTGGTTTGAAGGCCTGGTTCAATAGATTTAAGCCTTTTCGTCAACGTTTCCCGACGCGCCTGACCGTTGCCGGCGGAGCGCTGGCTTTGGCGTTGCTACTTTCATTTCTAGGTCCCGTGCAGCGCATTAACATGAATTTTTATTATTTATTTTCACAGGCGCGCCTTGATATGAGTTCGCCCGTTAGTCTTGTCCTTGAGGCCGGAGAACTTACGGCTCAGGAGTTTGGTGTGTGGCCCTGGTCGCATGCCCAGGTTTCGAATTTTATTAACGGTCTTTTTCAGATGGGGGCTATGACGGTGGTGCTCGACGATTCATTGTTGCGTGAAGGCGGTGAAATGAGCGGCGGAGCAACCCTCGATGAAGCCGTCATGAAAGGCGGTTATGTGCGCATGCAGATTTTGCATGAGCCGGATAAACCTATTGAGCAGGTTTTGATGGAGAATGGGAGCAAGGTTTATCTGACGTTGTCGCCGAAAAAAAACCAGGATGATAAAGACATTCGCTGGACTGAGGCGCCGCGCCGTTTTGCACCGCAGGTACAGGGTTATACCCAGATGGAAACGATACGGAGCGGTTTTTCAGAATACTGGGTGCCTTCGATTGCTAAAGTCGGCGGTGAGCCGTTGGTACATGCCGCTGCGCGGCTACTGATAGACATCTTTCCCGAAGAGTATAAAAAAATCGAACCCGCAATGCACATGAATAAAATGATTATTCCCTGGAGTAAACAGGCACTACGCAAAACAGAAGCCTATGAGTATGTTGATTGGGTGCGCGAAATCAGAGACTCAAGAAAATCAGGACAAAAAATTCCGCCCGAATTGAATCCCGCAGGGAAAATTGTTTGGATCGGTTCTGTAAGCCGTCGGCCTGAAATGGCGCCGTGGTATGAGCGTGTTTCGCGCGCACAGCTTTCAGCCATGCTTTTTGAGCAAATGCGCGGAGGGCATGTCGGGTCTCCGGCACCGATTTGGAGCATTTTTTTGATCTCAGGGCTCTTTTTTTCCGGAGTTGTTTTTATTTCAAAGTATCGAGGTGCTTTTTTCTGGATTTGTCTCGGCGTATTCGCTGTTACCGCTATATTTATTTCATGGGCAGGAGTGTATTTTATGCAATCATATTGGTCGCCGGTGACTGTGCTTCTGCTTGTTGCTCTGACCGCTGCGGCACTTTTGGCAGAAGAATTTTTGCATGCTGAAGCTCAAAAAAATCTTTTTTTTCAGCTTGCTACGCGTGACGGTTTGACCAATCTTTATTCTATTCGTCATTTTCGCGTGCTGATGAATCAGCTTATTTATGAGGCTGTGCTTAAAAAATCACCACTTTCACTGATTCTGGTGGATCTGGATCATTTTAAGAGAATTAATGATACTTACGGTCATCCTGCGGGCGATGAAGTGCTGCGCAAAGCGGCTCAATCGATTCTGGCTGTGGTGCGTCAGCGCCGCCCATTAGAAGATATTGATTTTGTCGCGCGTTATGGCGGGGAAGAGTTTATGGTGCTGGTGAGACATTGTGATATGGAAATGAGCATGGATGTTGCTGAGCGCATTCGTTATGCACTTGAAAACACTTCTATCGAATATGAGGGCAAGTTGATTCCGGTCACTGCAAGCCTGGGTGTAGCAACTTTAAGTCCAGGCGAAAATATTCCCAATCCGATGGTGCACCGGGCCGATAAAGCGCTTTATCTCGCGAAGCAAACCGGCCGCAACCGTGTTTGCACGGAAAATCAAATTTAATCCGCTATTACCGTTTTGTGGACTCAGGCCTGTCTCTGCGCTAACATATGCGCCTTCTGGAGACGTGGCAGAGTGGCTGAATGCGTCAGTCTCGAAAACTGATATACCCCTAAAGGGTATCGGGGGTTCAAATCCCCCCCTCTCCGCCAATTTTTTGGTGAACCCTTCGTCGAGGATTCAAGGCGTTTTAGGCTTGAGTAGACGGGGATTCGAACTCAAGTTCGACCGGAGGGTTTTATCCGGTGGATGGCGGCTATACGGCACGATAATGTGGCTTGTAAAGGGATGGTTGGCCTCAGGAGAATAAAAGAACGAGGGAATTAATTCGTGTTTAAAAAATTTTGTTTAATGAACGTGGTCTTCTTGTTGGCTTCCCATGGGGCTTTTGCACAGGAGGAAACACTGCAGGCGAAAATTTCGCGCATTGTTGCGCCGATGAGAGCAGAGGTTGGTGTTTCCATTCTTGGCATAGAGGACAGGAAGGCTTTGGGTGTTAATGAGGAAAGCAAGTTTCCCATGCAAAGCGTTTTTAAATTCCCTCTCGCTTTGACTGTCTTGAGCGAAGTGGATAAAGGCCGCTTGGCATTGGATCAGGAAATAAATATACGCAGGAACGATCTTTTGCCGAATACCTGGAGCCCGATAAGGGATAAGTATCCCGATGGAGATATCAAGATGTCATTGGCCGAGATTTTAAAATATACCGTGGCCCAAAGCGATAATAACGGATGCGACATTTTGCTGAAGCTTATCGGAGGGCCTGCGGTGGTAAATGATTATATACATGGCCTCGGCATCAAGGATTTTTCCGTCCAATTTAACGAACAAGAGATGCATAAAAACTGGAACGTCCAGTTTTCTAATTGGGCTACTCCCGTAGCTATCATCGAGTTGCTTAAAATTTTTTATGAAGAGAAGATTTTATCCCGTAAAAGCTTTGATTTTCTTTGGGGTGTGATGACGGAAACAAAGACAGGGCAGAACAGGATCAAGGGGCAGTTGCCGCAAGGAACTGCGGTTGCTCATAAAACGGGGACCTCTGATACGAATAAGGAAGGAATTACGGCAGCTGTCAATGATGTGGGGATTATCACTTTACCCGACGGTAAACATGTCGCCATTGCTGTATTTATTGCCAACTCGCGCGAGGATGTCGCAACGAATGAAAAGATCATGTCCGACATCTCCAGGGCCGTCTGGGATAATTTTGATGGACGCGTGCGGTGAGGCGAGAAACGTCTGGATTGTGCCGGGCGCTGGCGGCAGATAAAGAGCGTGTTGGGTTAAAGTCTCGAGAGAATTATGAGTCAAAGAATGCTTACTGAGAAACAAGCAAGAGAATTTGCAAGCCATTGGATTGATGGATGGAATTCACACAATCTGGATGCGATTATGGCGCATTATGACGAGAAAGTTGTTTTGACTTCTCCAGTCGCGCAAAAGATTATGAATATCCCATCCGGCACAATCGAGGGCAAAGCAGCATTGCAAGTTTACTTTGCCAAAGGACTGGACTTTTACCCTGATTTAAGATTTGAACTTATTGAGGTAATGTGGGGAATAAAAAGCGTGGTTGTGCATTACAAAAATCAGAAAGGTATAAAAGTTGGGGAATTAATGGAATTTGGTCTGACAGGTAAAGTTATTAGGGTTATTGTAAATTATAATAGTTAGCGCCGTTTTGATAAAATACCTTTACGGTATGGCTGGGTAGTGTCGATGGGTAGGTCAAGAGATATTAGCGACCCCGTACTTCGTTTGCGATAAATTTTTATAAGTAGCGGTATTTCAAGGGGTTGTAGGGTTCGCCTATCGTCAACGACTACCCGAATCTTGTTTTTCATAAATTTTTCCGTGATTTGTTCGTGCGGCTCCCGTTATAATCCGCCCATGCGATTACTTTCGGTAAAAACTTTGCCGCCGCTTCTGATTTTACTTCTCTGCTTGTCATTTTTTGCATGCAATAAAAAAAGCGAAGCGCCCGTTTCCACGTCGACGGATACGCTTGTTTTAAAAAACGGCGGAAAAATTCAGTGTCAGATCACCAGCGAAACTCCGCAAAAGATTGTTGTGCGATATCAAGGAGGGCTAATTGACTTTCAACGGTCCGAAATCGAATCGATTTTGCGCGGGCAACAATTAGTTAAAACAAAAGACGGAATTGAAACCCGGAGTGATCGCAACGGAGAAAAAAGTCCGCAAAATTATCCGTATGTGCGGACCACGGACGGACAAACTCATTTTGGAACCAAGCTTCGGAAAGAAGGATCGCAGTTTATTTTTGAAAAAAACCCTGGCGAAACCCCGGAAACAATTTCCGAGGATAAAATCGAAAAAATATTTTTATGGCCTGCGGCCGACCGCAAAACTTTAAACCGCGAATTCCAAAAGATGCTCGAGAAAAATCCGGAAAAAGTGCATGACGTTGAACCTTATGTGGTTTATTCCGATGTCGAATCCTCGGATTTTGTTTTATACCGGAATGCGATGGAGGGCGCTTTTCACCGCTTCATGGCTTATTTCTTTGAACTTGTTGACGCATCAAAGTCTCCGGAGTGGGGCCTAGGAGTTATCCTTTACGGAAAACATGATGATTATCTCAAAAGCGGCGGTCCTCCGAAAACGGCGGGTTATTACCGCCCTGATGATCATATTTTGCGTCTTTACAACATCCGTGAAATGGAAATGGTGCAATGGGTGTTGGGAAGTGAAGAAAAATTTGAAGGCACCATGAGTAAAAAACTTTCGGAGCTTGAAAATTCGAAAGGCGGTTCGGAAACAGGCAAGTGGCAGCAGTATGAGTTTGTTGAAAAACTCCAAAATGCAGTGGAAAAAGACCGCATGCGCGTTGAGCAAACCGCGCGTTCTGAAACCATGGAAACGATCCGCCATGAAGGCACGCACCAAATTTTAAATTTATTCGGAATCGACAAAGATTTTCGCGGTGTTTGGTTTTCCGAAGGGATGGCAGATTATCTTTCGCCGGCGGATCCGAACGGCATTGTGCTTAGCCGAATTATGTCTTTGAAGGGAGAGCTGGAAGACGGCCATCAGCTTATTCCGCTTGATTACATGATGGCCCAACCTTCGGGCGGACATATCTATAATTTTAAAGATTTTCATTTGACCGTTCAATTTTACGCGCAAAGCTGGGCTTTTGTGCATATGCTGATGAATCATTATCCGAGACAGTTTAAAGCTTATATGCTTGATCTGAAAAAGCAGGATAAAAGTTTTAACGCCGAAAAAGACAAGGCGCTTTTTCAAAGAGATTTGGGAAAGAAACTGGGCGAACTCGACAGTGAGCTTGAGGCTTATGTCAAAGAGCTCGCGGGACAAGTGGACGAAGACGAGTATCTTTTTTTTAAATACGCAAAACTTCGCGGCACGCAGCAGTTAAAAGACTTCAAAGATTCCGTGGAGCATCTCCGTAATTAATCTTGCTTGGGTCGAATTATTTATTAAGCAACAAAATAATTTGGGCGCGTAACAAAAAGCCTAATTTTTCAAACAGCGCCGTCTACGCGGCGAACTCAAAATTAGATTTTTTGTTACGCGCCATCTTTGCTAAAAAGGGGGGGCTAAACAAGGAGAAGCAATTTAATCCCCGCAATCTTTATCGAAGCTCAGTATTTTTATTTACACCCTCTTTTAGCGTAGTGTCGTCAAGCTTCACAATGATGCCTTTTCCTATCGCGGCAAAGCAGCGATAGGAAAAGGCATAAAAGAAAACTTCAACAGTGATGCGATATTATTTTGCCAGCCGGAGGAATGATGGATTTTTGATGGAGGTAATTCATAGCAGGTTGTTTTTCCGTTTTTAGACTTATTCCCATATTCTTGGATCCCTTTGGGATAGGCATTCGACCCGCGAGTTCGCCGCCCCTGGACGGCGCTGTTTGAGCGGGGAGAAAGACTGTTCCAAAGATTAAACAAACTATTTTTCAAGCAAAAAGTTAAACGCTGACAAACCACTTTATGCTTTTCTGCTATAATGCCCCGCATGGCAGCCAAGAATTCACCCAAACCTTCCGGTTATCTTGTTTTTGCGCGTAAGTACCGCCCGCAGACGTTTGATGAAGTGGTCGGACAGCAATCCACGCTGACGACGCTTAAAAACGCGATCGCTTCGGGACGTATTCCGCAAAGTTTTATTTTTTCAGGTTCGCGCGGTGTCGGTAAAACTTCCGTCGCGCGTATTTTGGCAAAGGCGTTAAACGCGACCGGCGGACCGAACCCCGATTTTGACGTTAAAGATCCCGCGGCCCGCGAAATCGAAGAAGGCCGTTCCATGGATGTGCTCGAAATTGACGGCGCGTCCAATCGCGGTATCGAAGAAATCCGCACCTTGCGCGAAACCGTCAAATTTAAGCCCGCGTCAGGCGCGTTTAAAATTTATATTATTGATGAAGTGCACATGCTCACGACGGAAGCGTTTAACGCGCTTCTTAAGACGCTTGAAGAGCCGCCCGCGCATGTTAAATTTGTTTTTGCCACCACAGAAATTCATAAAGTTCCGCTGACAATTCTTTCGCGTTGTCAGCGTTTTCATTTTCGTCGCCTAACCGCGGATGAGATCGTCGTTAAATTAAAAGAAATTGCGCAGGTCGAAAAAATAAAATGCGACGACGACGCGCTTTATCTCATCGCGCGCGCCAGTGACGGCGCTTTGCGCGACGCGGAAAGCTTGCTGGATCAGTTGGCCAGTTTTTCTGACGGAGAAATTCGGGAAGAATCGGTTTTGACACTGCTGGGTCTTGCTTCCGACAAAGTGAATGAAACATTGATTGAGGCGGTCAAAGCGCGCAGCGGGCAGGATATTTTAGCGGCGATTCAATCCTTTTATGAAAACGGCGGCGATTTACTGCAGCTCTCCCGCGGATTTTTTGAAATTCTCAGACATTTACTTGTCTTACAGCATGTGAATGACACACAAGGATTAATTGAGGCCGGCCCGCAAATGTTAGCAATGCTTCAGAAACATAAGAAGTCTTTCAGTGAAGCGGAGATTTTGCTTGGGCTAGCGATTTTTCAAAATTTGCAGGCGGATTTACGCCGTCCCGTGACATCGCCGCGGTTTATGGTTGAGACAGCATTTTTAAAATTAATTTATGCTGACGGCATGCAGTCGATGGAAGGATTAATGGAGAGTGTAAAAGCTTCCGTTAATTCACTGCCACGTCCTGTTGCGCCGGCTGTTTCTCAACCATTGCCAACGGTTCAAACCAAACCCAACATTGCTTACAAAGAAACAATTTCAACGCCGCCTGTCGCGGCGCCGGTTCAGGAAAAAATTTCTGAAGTTGTTAAGCCTGCGGCGGCTGTTCCGCCCTCAGGGAAGTTGAGCGTTGCCGTGTCAGGAGCGTTTTCAATTAATCAAATCGAAGGCATTTGGCCGCGCGTGATTGAGCTGGTCAAATTAAAGCGTATGTCGACGGGTATTTTTCTTTCCGAAGCTGAGCCCGTGGAAATTGAAGACACCGTGATTGTTTTGGGACTGCCGGAAGAATTTCGGTTTCATAAAGAAAGTCTCGAAAAAGAAAATAATAAAAAACTGGTCGAGGATTGTTTTTCGGAAGCGCTTGGAACAAAAGCGCGCGTAAGGTTCGTGGTTACCGAAAGAACTTCTTCGGAGCGGCCCATTCCCGCCGCTGCGGCGCCGGCCGTTGAAACGGAAGCTGAAAAGCGTGAGCTTCCTGATATCATTACTAAAGCGCTGGATGTTTTTGATGGCGCTAAAATTGTCCGCGCGGAATAAATGAACATTCAGCTCGCCTTAAAGAGAATCCGATGAAGGCTTATCACGAAACTCTTACCGCGCTTATTGAAGCTTTTGCTGACTTGCCCGGTCTTGGACGACGTTCCGCTGAACGAATTGTCATGCATTTACTGAAAGCCGAAAAAAGCGATTGCCTGCGTCTTTCGCAATTGCTTGTGGAATTGCGCGACAAGACTCAGTTTTGTAAAGTTTGCAATCATTACAGCACCGGCGATCTTTGTCCGGTTTGTGCTGATCCCAGCCGCGATGCGGGTCTTATTTGTGTGGTGGAAGATCCGCGCGACCTGATTGCGCTTGAAAAAACAGAGACGTATTCCGGGCAATACCATGTTTTGCTTGGGGCGATTTCAGCGTTGGATGGTATTGGGCCTGAGGAGATTCAGCTCGCGGGGCTGCTTGAACGCATCAAAAAAGGCAAAGTTCGCGAAGTTATTTTAGCGACAAACCCCAACACAGAAGGGGATACAACCGCTTTTTATATTACGAAACTTCTCAAGCCGCTTGGAGTGAAAACCACACGCATCGCGCGGGGGATTCCGATCGGCAATCATCTTGAATACACCGATGCGGCGACTTTGTCTCGCGCGCTTGAAGGCCGCGTAACAGCCTGATATGAAAACACTCGAAGGCAAAACAGTTTTAATTACGGGGGCTTCGACCGGAATCGGAAAAGTTTTTGCACAAAAACTTGCCGCGACAAAAGCTAAGCTTTTGCTTGTGGCAAGACGCGAAGCCAATCTCGAACAGCTCGCGAGAGATCTCAGCGCTCAATATGGCATTGAAACACATTATCTTAAATGTGATCTAAGCCGTGCCGATGCGCCCTGGCAAATTCATGATTGGACGCGCGCAAAAAATTTTCAGGTTGATTTATTGGTTAATAACGCGGGTTTTGGAAGCTTCGGCCGGTTTGATGACATGCCTGTTGAGGAACTGCAGTCAATGATGCAGGTCAATATGAACGCGCTTGTCCTTTTGACGCGTCTCTTTTTGCCGGAAATTAAAAGGAACAAAGGCGGGATAATTCAAATCGCTTCGACCGCGGCTTTTCAGCCGATTCCTTATCTTGCGCTTTATGCCGCGACCAAAGCATTCGTAAAAAGTTTCTCGGAAGCGATTTGGGCGGAGAATCGCGATATTCGAATTTTTTGTTTATGCCCCGGAAATACGGAGTCGGAGTTTCATGATACCGCGGGCATTCATCAGAAAAAGATTTTTTTGCGTGCGACCACGGAAGATCTCGTGGACTTTGGAATTAAAAAATATTTACGCTCGAACCGACCGACAAGCATCCACGGCGTGATGAATTCCATGTTGGCCTTTTCTCACCGCTTAATTCCTTCCCGGTTCGGAATTAAAGCGCTTACGAAGATTTACGAAGTTCGCACGGGACAGAGCCACAAATAAACCGCGGCAGATTCATCTGAACAGGGTGTTGAATTAAAATCGGAGCGGGTAGAGGGAATCGACCGTTCTTCATTCGCGCCGGCAAGTTGCCGCGCTCATTACGAATCGGCACCCGCTTCGCGTTGACTTCACTGCATCAAAATCTGACATCAAGTCAGTTCTTGATTTCGCTCAGCCTTATGAATTGCGAAGCTCCCGTTCGATTCATTTGGATTTTTTTGAGAAATTAAAGCGGGTAGAGGGAATCGAACCCTCATAACCAGCTTGGAAGGCTGGCGCTTTACCATTAAGCAATACCCGCGAATTGAAGAGAGGTATTGTAATCGAGTCGCCCTTCTTGGGCAACCACTATCCTCTAACTTATTGCCTCTAAACAGGTTCCGAGAGGCCCCAATTGGCTTATCCAGCCATGCTTTGACTTTTAGTCTAAAAAAACTATAATAACCGTAATTTTAGCGCCTAAGGGCGCAGAGCATTTATTTTAACCTTAGAGTTTTTGGAGAAGAAGTGGGTTTTGACCCACTTCTTTTTTTTCCGCAAAAGTTGTTTTGTTCGTTGATGAACCGGGGAGAAACGTATGTCGCAGGATTTATTATCGTCGCTTGAGTATATCGAGAAGGAGAAGGGAGTTTCGCGCGAAGTTCTTTTTGACGCGATTCGCCACGCGTTGATTTCCGCTTGTCATAAGACTTTCCCTCAATACGCGGAAGATTTTGATGTGCAAATTGATCATCAGACCATGCGGATTCAGCTGATGCGCGCAGGCAAGGTTTTTCAGGACCCGCATTTTGGCCGTATTGCCGCGCAGACGGCAAAGCAGGTCATTATCCAAAAAATTCGCGAAGCGCAGCGCGATTCCATTTTTGATGAATTTACCGGTAAGCAAGGCGACATTGTCAGCGGTACGGTGCATCGCGTGGATCAGCGCGCGATCGTGGTGGACTTCGGAAAAACGGAAGGTATTTTGCCCGCGCGTGAAATGTCACCCGCGGATCAATACCGCCAGGGCAATGTGATTCGCGCTTATTTGCTCGAAGTCAATAAAACCGTGCGCGGCCCGGAAATTATTTTGTCGCGCAGTCATCCCGACTTCGTGAAAAAACTTTTCGAGCTCGAAGTTCCAGAAATTGCCGACAAACTGGTTGAGATCAAAGGTATCGCGCGCGAAGCCGGTTCCCGCAGCAAGGTCGCGGTGGTTTCTGCCGACTCCAAAATTGATTGCGTGGGCTCCTGCGTTGGTATGCGCGGTCAACGTGTGAAAAATATCGTGCGCGAACTCGAAGGTGAAAAGATTGATATTGTTCCTTACTCGGAAAACATTGAAGAATATATCAAGAGCGCAATGTCACCCGCGGAAATTTTTGAAATGAAATTAGACCGCACGAAAAAGGTAGCGGACTTACTCGTGAAAGATGATCAGCTGTCGCTCGCGATTGGAAAGCGCGGACAAAATGTCCGTCTTGCTTCTCGGCTCGTAGGTTGGACAATTGACGTGCGCAGTGAAGGTCAGCGTGCGGCTTTAGATTCGCTTCCCGGCATTGATGCTGCGGTGATTCAGTCTCTTAAAGCGGCCGGAGTGATGTCGATTAAAGATGTTTTGAAATCATCGCCCGAAGAATTATCCCATATTCCCGGTTTGAACCCGGAGCTTGCTCAAAAAGTTTTGCAAGCCGCTGAAGGAAAAAAATCCGAAAAAGCGGAACCGGAAGCGGAAAAGCAGTCTCATTTTTCCTCTGAGCCTTCAGCCCAACCGGAGGAGAAATAACCTATGCGCGTTCATGAGCTAGCTAAACAAATCGACAAGCCGAGCAAAGAAATTATCGCGGAGTTTGAAAAAATCGGGATTTCATTGAAGAGTCACATGTCCGTGATTCCTGACGGCGCGCTTGCCAAGCTTCAGGAAGCCGTTACGGCCGCTTCAGCGCCTGCGCCCAAGGCTCCCGCAAAAGCGGCTGTTGTCGAAAAATCCGCTCCTAAAAAAACGGAAGCGAAAGCCGCTCCGGCTCCCGTGGTTGAAAAACCTGTCGCGCCGCCGGTTGTTAAAAAAGAAGAACCGAAACCGGTTGTTGCGGAAGTTAAGAAACCCGCGCCCGCGCCTGCACCCGTGAAAGCTCCTTATGAGCGTCCGCGCGTGGAAGAAGTGCTTCCGCAAAAAGTGACCATGGATTTTCCGATCACGGTCGGAAATTTTTCTCAGGCAACGGGCCGCAAAGTTTCCGATGTGATCAAGACTTTGATGAAAATCGGTGTGATGGCGAATGTGAACCAGTTGTTAAACGAAGAAATCGGAATGGGTTTGGCGGCCGCCATGGGCGTTGAAATTGAAAAAGCCGCGGATGAAATCGAAGCTCTTTTGCGTGATTCTACCGTCAATGAAGATCCCGCGAAGTTGAAATTGCGTCCTCCGGTTGTGACGATGATGGGACACGTTGACCATGGTAAAACATCATTGCTCGACGCGATCCGTAAAACAAGTGTGGCATCCCGCGAAAAAGGTTTTATTACTCAGCATATCGGTGCTTACGGCGTGGATGTTCCGGGTAAAGGACATGTTACTTTTCTGGATACTCCCGGCCACGAAGCTTTTACCGCGATGCGTGCCCGCGGAGCGAATGTGACCGATGTGGTTGTGCTTGTTGTGGCGGCCGATGACGGAATTATGCCTCAAACCATTGAGGCGATCGCGCATGCGCGCGAAGCCGGCTGTCCGATTATTGTTGCGATCAATAAAATTGATTTGGAAGCCGCTAATTTTGAGAAGGTCATGGGCGGATTGCAAAAAAATGATTTAACTCCCGAAGAATGGGGCGGCAAAACGATTTGCGTAAAAGTGTCGGCAAAAACCGGCGCGGGCATTGAAGAGCTGTTGGAAATGCTTTTGCTGCAAGCCGAAGTTTTGGAATTAAAAGCCAATCCCGATCGCAGCGCTGTGGGAACTATTATTGAAGGACATTTGTCCAAAGGCAGCGGTCCTGTCGCGACGATTATTGTTCAAAACGGAACGCTTAAAGTCGGTGACATGATTGTTGCCGGTCCGCATACCGGCCGCGTTCGCGCGCTTCGCGATGATTTGGGTCGAAACATGAAAGAAGCGGGCCCGTCTATTTCAGCGGAAGTGATGGGGCTTGACGGTGTTCCCGCCGCGGGTGAAATTTTTCACGTTGCGCCGGATGAAAAAGTCGCGCGTAAATTCGCCGAAAAGAAACGACTTGAGATTCGCGAAAAAGAAATGCATTCGGCCAGCAAACATATGTCGCTTGAAAGTGTTTATGAAAAAATTTCCGAGGGAAATTTTAAAGAGTTGAAATTAATCGTGAAAGCGGACGTGCAGGGTTCGATCGAAGCTTTGCGTGATGCGCTTGAGCGTCTTTCAACGGAAATGTGCCGTGTTCATATTATTCACAGCGTGGCCGGCGGAATCAATGAATCTGACGTCATGCTCGCCGCTGCTAGTGACGCGATTATTATCGGTTTCCATGTTCGCGCGGACGCGAAAGCAAAAATGCTCGCAGAGCGCGAAGGCGTGGATTTGCGCTATTACGGAATCATTTATGAAGCCGTTGAAAATGTGAAACAAGCGATGGAAGGTATTTTGTCTCCGACGCTTTCCGAAAAAATTGACGGAACGATTGAAATTCGTCAGATTTTTAAATCATCCAAGGTGGGAACAATCGGCGGCGCGAAAGTGAAGAAAGGTACCGTGACGCGTTCAAATCAAATCCGTGTTGTGCGCGATAACGTGGTTGTTTTCGAAGGCAAGCTGGCGTCTTTGAAACGTTTCAAAGATGACGTGCGCGAAGTCAAAGAAGGGTTTGAGTGCGGCGTTGCGGTGGATGGATTTAATGATATCCAGCCCGGTGATTTAATCGAAGCTTTCCATATCGAAAAGACCGCCACCAAACTTTAAAAATCCACGGTTAGGAATTTTTCATGCAAGGTAAACGAGTTGACCGCGTCGGACATTTGATTCAGCAGGAAATGAGCCGACTTCTTATCGAGCGCACAAAAGATCCAAGAATCGGGTTCACCACCGTGACGCATGTCAAAATGACTGCCGATCTTAAAT
This sequence comes from uncultured bacterium, assembly GCA_964610145.1. Taxonomy (GTDB): domain Bacteria; phylum Omnitrophota; class Omnitrophia; order Omnitrophales; family Aquincolibacteriaceae; genus Multiplicimicrobium. The sequence goes on from CAZSVD010000287.1 coordinate 13,404, forward strand.
CTGCGGTTGTTTTCGTGAGTGTGATGGGCGATGAAAAAGTAAAAGCCAACACCCTGGCCGGACTTGAGCACGCGCGCGGATTTTTTCAGCATGAAATCGGCGATTCGCTTAAGCTTCGTTTTACTCCTAAAATCCAATTTGAACTCGATCGTTCCATCGACCGCGGTTTGGAAATTGACCAGATACTCAAAAAAGTTCAGCCTGCTTCTTCCGAGGCCGAAGTCATCGATTCCGCGGACGATAGCGCGGTTGAAGAATAAGGATTTATGAACACTTCCGTTCCGCTTTCCGTAACTTCCGAAATTAACGGAATTTTGCTTGTGGATAAACCTACCGCGTGGACTTCTCACGATGTTTGCGCATTTGTTCGCAGCCGTTTTCGTGTTCCGAAAGTCGGACATGCGGGCACGTTGGATCCGAATGCCACGGGGCTTTTAGTTTTGCTTTTGGGGCGGTTCACACGGCAATCCGCGGATTGGAGCTCCTGCGATAAAGATTATGAAGGCGTGATGGAATTCGGCGTTGAAACCGACAGTCATGACCGTCAGGGAAAAGTTTTGAAAGAATCTCCCGCGGATCATATCACCGAAGAAATGATTCGCGAAGGCATGAAAAAATTTGTCGGCGAAATTATGCAGGTTCCGCCGATGGTTTCCGCGGTGAAACATAACGGGAAACGGCTTTACGAGCTCGCGCGCAAAGGGCAAGTGGTTGAACGAGAAAGCCGTCCCGCGATTGTTTATAGCTGGGATTTTATCGAGAAAAAAGGCAACTTTGTCCGTTTTAAATGTTCGGTTTCCAAGGGAACTTATGTGCGTACGCTCGCGGATGATTTAGGCCGTCAATTGGGCTGCGGAGCCGTGCTTGCGGAATTGCGCCGGACACGCTGTGGTCCGTTTAAAATTGAAAACAGCGTCAGCATTGAACGTTTAAAAGCAATGCTTACGGATGAATTCCGTCCGCTGGTACTGACTCCTTTTGCTTCCGCGTCTAAGACGCAACCAACAGACGCCCGGCATAATCAATAAAATCATGCGGGTGATTGAAAATATTTTTGCTTTCCGGAAAAATGCTAAAAAACCGGTTGTGCTTGCGTTGGGAAATTTTGACGGCATTCATTTAGGGCATCAAAAACTTTTAGATTATGTCGTCAGTCAGGCGCGTCAGTTTCAGGGCCAGGCCGCGGTTTTTACATTCCGCGAACATCCGCAAGCGGTGCTGCATCCGGGGCATGCGCCGGAACGATTGCAGTCATCCGAACAAAAGCTGAATTTTTTTCGTGAACGCGGAATCGAAGTTTGTTTTTTGCAGCATTTTGACAAGCGGTTTGCCGCGCATTCGGCCGAGGATTTTGTAAAAAACATTTTGGCTAGGCGGCTGGGAATACGTGAGATTTGTCTTGGATATAACGCGCGGTTTGGACGCGGGCGC
>CAZSVD010000288.1:0-9783 GCA_964610145.1 uncultured bacterium
TATCGCCTTTGGTCCGAAAAGACGTTTGAAGCCGCAGCCAGCCTGGTTAATATAAAAAAAGATAGCGATTAATAGCATTAGAGATCATCGGTATTTAGCTTAAAATCAAGGCTAAGTCTGATTTTTAGGCTGCTATCAAATGGCTGTTTTAAATGCATTTCTCTATTGCTTCCCTCAGGCAGTCGTGCTAAATTACCCAACCTTTTTCACCGAAAATCGGACATTTTCTTTCTTATTTAGAGCAAGTTTTGAGCAAGGAGTTGAGTGGAATGAAAGCATACGAAGGTCTTTTTATTTTTTCAGTTGAGGCAGCCGCGCAAGATAACGTTGCCGCTGAAGTTACGGCTTGGATTCAACGCTTCGAAGGTGTTGTTGAGCAAGTTACCGAAGTTGGAACGCGTAAACTTGGTTTTAAAATCCGTAAGTTTACCGAAGGTAAAGTTTTTGCCGTTTCTTATCAAATGAATCCGGCGCAGGCGGAAGCGTTCCGTAAAGCGCTTGAGATGGAAGAGAAGCTGCTTTCTTTTACTTTGACCTTTCCGCCTTCAAAGAAGCCGGTTCCTAAGTTTTTCAAGCAGGAAGATAATTTCGCGGGTGCAGGTTACGGACGCGAATACGGACGAGACTAAAAAATGGCCGCGAGTTTAAACAAAGTTTTCATGATGGGGAATTTGACGCGCGATCCTGAGTTGCGCTATTTGCCATCCGGTCAGCCGGTGACAAGTTTCTCGATCGCGATGAACCGTGTTTACAATTCGCAAACGGGCGAAAAGAAAGAAGAAGTCAGTTATGTGCGCGTCGTTGTTTGGGCGCGTCTTGCAGAAATCTGCAATGAGTATTTGAAGAAAGGCAGCCCGGTTTTTGTGGAAGGCCGTTTGCAAAGCCGCAGCTGGGAAGCGCAGGACGGCACGAAGCGTTCTTCGGTTGAAGTGATCGCGCAGAACGTGCAGTTTTTGCCGCGTGGCGGTCAAGGTCGCGGCGCTGAAGGCGCTCCGACAGAAAATATGGATGATGCAGTTTTTGAAGATTCGGATCCGTTTCCGGGTGCCGCACCTTCTAAAAAAGGCGCGGGTTCGCTTTCAGCGGATGAGCTGAAGCCCGATGAGGATGTTCCGTTCTGAGGTTTTTTGCTCTGCGTTAAGAGCGCAACCGCAGTGAAAGCGGTGAGCTGGATACGGTAAGTTTAAGTAAAAATTTTTTGAAATAAGTCTGAAGGAGATAAAAATGTTAGGTGCACGTAAGAAAACTTCGAGCCGCGATAGTAAGATTAAAAAAGACCGTAAGCCACGCGCAGATTTTGATCGCATGGGTCCCGGCATTCCTCGCGGAGTTCGCCCTATTCCGACTTATGACTATAAAGATACTGAATTGTTGATGAAGTTTGTGACCGAGAAAGGCAAGATTTTGCCTCGTCGTATTACTCGGTTGAATGCAAAAGATCAGCGCGCACTTAAAAAGCTGATCCGTAAAGCGCGTCACGCGGCTTTAATGCCTTTTCAAGTTTACTGAGAATTTATTTAAACTTCGGGCTTTGCCCAACCGTAATTGTTACGCGGTTGCGCGATTTCGCGCGGAGCAGAATTAGAAGGATAGAAGGAGTTTTGGTATGGAACTATTATTGATTCAGAATGTACCGCATGTTGGACGCAAGGGTGATGTTGTTAAGGTTCGCGATGGTTTTGGACGCAATTATTTAATTCCGCGTCATTACGCGCTTCCGGCAACACGCGCAAACCGTGTTTTCATCGAAGAGCAACGCGTTCGTGTTGAAGCTCGTCGCGCTAAAGAAAAAGCCGCCGCGGAAGAAACCGTGAAAGCACTTGAGCGTATTAAAGTAGTCATCACCGCGAAAATCGGTACCGGTGACAAACTTTTCGGATCCATTACCGCTGAACAAATTGCGGATAATATTTCCCGTAAAAAAGGTCATAAGATTGACAAGAAGCAAGTGCAGCTTGAAGAGCCGATTAAGACTCTTGGAACGCATCTTGTAGAAGTTGAAGTTTATCCGCAGGTTAAAGCTAAAGTTACGGTTGAGGTTGTCGGCGAACCACAGCCTGCTTAAGGTATTGACGTTTTTGCGCGAAGCGCAACCGGCATTAAGTTTTACCGGCGGTTTTATTAAAGCAGAGTTTAAATTGTATGGCCGAACGTAATATGGTAACTGCCACAGGTTCGGTTCAAAATCTCGATAAAGTTCCGCCGCACAGCCGTGAGGCTGAAATGAGCGTGCTTGGCGCCATGCTCTTTGATGAGAATGCGCTCACTCTTGCGATTGAAGTTCTCAAGCCCGAATATTTTTACGAAACTCCCCACGTCCAAGTTTTTTCCGTCCTCCAAACTCTTTTTGACCGTAATCAGCCCGCTGATTTATTGACTGTTTCCGAAGAGCTCCGCAAACGCGGACAGCTTGAATCTGTCGGCGGCGCCGCTTATTTGACACAGTTGACCGCTGCTGTTCCGACTGCGGCGAATATTCAGCATTATTCCAAAATTGTTAAAGAACGCGCGCTTTTGCGTATGCTGATTCAGTCCGCGACGACAATTGTTCAGGAAAGTTTTGATCCTTCCAAGGATGCGCGTGAGGTGATTGATAAAGCGGAGCGCGCGATTTTTGATATTGGACAGGATCAAATCGAAGGCAAAGCTTTCGCGATGCGTGACATTATTCACAACACGATGGAAACCATCGACCAGCTTTTTCAGCGCAAGGAACACGTCACTGGTTTAGCGACCGGCTTTCATGAGTTTGATACAAAGACCGCCGGATTGCAGCCTTCCGATTTAGTGATTGTCGCGGGACGTCCTTCCATGGGTAAGTCTGCTTTCACTACGGCGCTTTGCGAACATGCCGCGGTGAATCTTAAAAAGCCCGTGGCTTTTTTCTCGCTTGAAATGAGTAAAGAGCAATTGGTTCAGCGTATGTTGTGTTCTTTCGCGCGCGTCGACGCGCAAAAAGTTCGCACGGGTTATTTATCGCATCAAGATTGGCCGAAATTAACACAAGCCGCGGGAAAACTTTCTGAAGCGCCGCTTTATATCGATGATTCACCGGGACAAACCGTGCTTGAGATACGTGCTAAAGCCAGGCGCATGAAAATGCGATACGGAATCCAAATGGTTGTGATAGATTATCTTCAGTTGATGCACATGGGCGGACACGTTGAAAGCCGCCAACAGGAAATCTCGGCCATTTCGCGCTCGCTTAAAGCGCTCGCGCGTGAGTTGAAAGTGCCTGTGATCGCAGTCAGTCAGTTGTCGCGCGCGGTAGAAGCCCGTCAGGGAAATCGTCCGATGCTTTCAGACCTACGCGAATCCGGTGCAATCGAACAGGACGCGGACGTTGTGGTATTTCTTTTTCGTGAAGAGTATTACAATCCCACAGAGGAAAACAGAAACATGGCCGAGGCGATCATTGCGAAGCAACGTAATGGTCCGACAGGTACGGTTCCGCTGGTTTTCTTGAAAGAATGGACGCGTTTTGATAATCCCGAGTTTTCAAGAGGGCAAGAAGTTTCGATATGAAGCGTGGTAATTTTTTATTCCGGAGTTTACGCCGTGATGCGCACAAAGTGTGCATCGGCTTTGCCTTTTTCGGACTTATTTTATTTGTTTTACTGCCCGCGTTGAAAGCGCAGCAGGATTCCCAGGCTAATTCAAGTTCTACTAAGCCGGCGGCGGACACGTCAAATTCGAACGAAAGTAATACGTCAAACCCTTCCACCAGTGCCTCATCGACAGCGGCTCCGGCAACAACGCCTTCTGCTTCTGCTCCGACACCGGCAACTGCAACAGCAGCGGCGGATGAGCCTCAGAAAGAAGATAAAAAAGTTATCGGCGTTGAAATTTCCGGTAATCAAATCATCAGCACGCAAACGATTCTCTCTAAGATGCGCACCCGCAAAGGCGCTATTTTGCGCCAGCAAATGGTGAATGATGATATTAAACGTCTTTATGCCGCGAAATATTTTGATGATATCCAAATTAAATTGGAAGAGCTTCCCGACGGATATAAGTTGTATGTAACCGTGGTTGAAAAGCCCGTGATCAAAGAAATCGAAATTTCCGGACACACGATTTATAAAGAAGATAAATTGCGAAAGACGCTCGGTATTGTGGAAGGCGAAGTTATTGATGAAAATAAATTAAATCTGGGCGTTGAAGAAATCAAAAAGCTTTACCAGAAAAAAGGGTTCCGTTTTATTGAAGTGAAGACGGATGTGCAGAAAGACGCGAAGTCGGGACAAGCGACGATCAAGATTAAAATTGAAGAAGGCAAAAAATATAAGATTTCAAAAGTAGTCTTCGAAGGCAATAAAAGTTTTAAGAGCAAGGAATTGTTGAAGCTGATGAAAAATAAGCCGCGCAAGTGGTTTATGTTCGGAACTTTCAAGGAAGATGAATTTGATCAGGATCTTGAGCGTATTTATTTTCAATATCAGAAAGAAGGTTTTCTAGACGTCAAAGTCGCGCCTGAATTTTCCTACGATGACAAAACGCATGACATGATCGTCAAAGTTTTGATTGAAGAAGGACAAAAGTATTTAACCGGCGCGGTGAAGTTCAAAGGGAATCAGCTTTTTCCTGAATCCGAGCTTTGGCAAGAGCTTGAAATGCTGCCGGGATTGACTTATTCCCAGTATTACATCGCGCAGGACGTTGAAAAGCTGCGTGCTTTTTACAATGAGCGCGGTTATATGGATGCGCGCGTGATCCCCGATATTCAATTGAATAAAGAAACCGGAAAAGTGGAAGTTCTTTATGAAATTGTGGAAGGCGATCTTTATTTTGTGGATAAAGTGATTGTGCGCGGTAACAGTAAAACGCGCGATCAGGTGATTCGCCGTGAACTGCGCATTCGTCCGGGCGATCGTTTTGACGGAGAGAAAATCAAAAAATCCAAAGAACGTTTGGATAATTTGAATTATTTCGAAGATGTCACTTATGATACGGTTCCTTCCGAGAGCGAGCCTAACCGTAAAGATCTTGTTTTTCGCGTTAAAGAAAAACGTACCGGAGAACTTTCCTTTGGCGGTGGTGTTAGCTCCGTGGATCGTTTTCTCGGATTTGCCGAAATTTCACAAAAGAATTTTGATCTTTTTAACTTTCCCCGGTTTACCGGTGGCGGGCAATCTGTTTCATTGCGCGCCCGTGTCGGAACTATCAGCCGCAATTTTTCGTTTAGTTTTGTCGAGCCTTATTTGATGGGGCGCCCCTACGCGCTGGGCGTGGATATTTATGATAATTTTCGCGACAACACCAATGTGGATTTTGATGAAACCCGTTTGGGCGCGGGCGTAACCATTTCCCGATTGATTCGGGATGTGTTCCGTGTGGGCGGCGGATTTGTCACGGAACAGGTGAAACTTAAAAATTTATCTTCGGATGCCCCTCAAACCGTGCGTGATTATGAAGGAAGTACATTCCTCATGCGGCCTAAGCTTTTTACCACATATGATTCGCGCGATAATTATTTCGCTCCCACGAAAGGCAGCCAGGCCGGTCTTAATGCAGAGCTTGTCGGAGGCGGAGCATCCTATTATCTCTTCAACGCGAATTACACAAAGTTCTTGCAGCTTTGGAAAAAGCATTTGCTCGAAGCGGGGATTCGTTTGGGTGTGGGAGATGGACTTAGCGGAACATCGGAGGTTCCCGTTTTTGACCGCTTCTACGCGGGTGGATTGGGATCCGTGCGCGGCTTTAATTATCGCCGTGTTGGTCCGATCGAAAATGGTAATGCGGTCGGCGGACAGACCATGGCTGTGGCCAATTTGGATTATACTTTTCCGGTGCCATTCCTTGATATTATGCGCGGTGTGGTTTTTGTGGACGTCGGCAATGTTAACCGTGATTCTTATAAACTCAATTTTGGCGAATTTTCAACCAGCGTGGGTCCCGGTATTAAGGTCAAAACCCCGTTGGGTCCGATCGCACTTTATTACGGCTATCCGGTTTTCAATAAAGATACGAAAAATGAAAACGGCAGGTTTGAGTTTAGCTTGAGCCGCGGTTTCTAAATGAGCGCATAATTTAGCAAGCGGAGCTTGTTAAATTATTTGCTCGGATTTGAGTTGGGAAGTGACGTCTAGGGGTAAAATTTTGTTTCCGTGCAAGGCGTAGGCTACGGATAGAATTATTTTTAATTTGAAATTATAAGGAGAGATGAATATGAAAAAGTATTTGGGTTTAATTTTATTTGTAAGCGCGATGTTTCTTTCCGGTAATGTGTTTGCCGCGGGTATCGCTTATGTGGATGTTGCTGAAGTTTTTGATAATTATCAAAAAACGAAGGATCAGGATTTGGCGCTTAAGAATATTGGAGAACAAAAAGAAAAAGAGCGCGCCAAGCTTGTTAAAGATGCCCGCGAGATTGAAGACCAAATGAGTCTTTTGGCCAAAGATGCGCGTCAGCAAAAACAAGAACAGTTGATTGAGAAAAAGCGCCAGCTTGAGGATTTTGACCGCGAAGTTCGCCGTCAGTTGGGTGAAGGCCGTGAAAAAGTTGTGCGTGAAATTTTCCAAGACATTGACGCGACCATCGCGGAATATGGCAAAGCGAAGGGATATGACTTTATTTTGAATGACCGTGTTTTGCTTTATCGCAATCAAACGCTCAATATTACAAAAGATATTTTAGCGGAATTGGTTAAGAAGTATAAAAAAGCCTAACGGGAACTTCTTATAACCTATTGAGCACTAAGATGAAGCAGAGAACGCTTAAACAGCCGGTTGAGTTTGAAAGCCGGGGTCTTCATACAGGGCTTTCCGTTAAAGTCCGCATTTTGCCAGGCGATGAAAATACCGGAATACGTTTTTGCCGAATTGATTTAAACCCTGAGCTGAAAGTTCGCGCGACGATTGAAAATGTGCGCACGGATGAATTACGGCAGACGGCGCTGGCCGTGGGCACGGGGGTCATTAAGACGATTGAGCATTTGATGGCAGCGTTCCACGGGTTGGGTGTTGATAACGCGGTTGTGGAAGTGAATGGCGATGAAATGCCGGGAATGGACGGCAGCGCGCTCGAATTTACGCGGGCTATTTCGCAGGCAGGATTAATCGAGCAAAGCGCCGAGCGTGTTTATTTGGAAATCAAGCAGCCGGTTTTTGTTGACCGCGGTGAACACTCGATTATTGTTTTGCCGTCACCGCAGTTTGTGATTTCTTACACGCTGGCTTATTCGGATGTTAATCTGCATGATCAGTTTTTGATGCTGCCGATTTTGCCCGAGATTTTTGAAAGAGAGCTCGCTCCGGCGCGCACATTTTGTTTGAAGAAAGAAGCGGAATATTTGCTTTCCCAAGGATTCGGAAAAGGCGCGAATGTGACGAATACGCTTGTTTTTGAAAACAATCGTCCGATTGACAATGAGCTGCGTTTTCCGGACGAAGCTTGCCGTCACAAGATGATGGATTTGCTCGGGGATCTTTTTTTGCTTGGAAAATTTATTAAAGGACATGTGATCGCGACCCGAAGCGGTCACGCGCTTAACACGGAACTCGTGAGGAAATTGAGTATGACAGAAAATAGTTTACCGTCCGTTTTGCCTAAAGTTTTGACGGTGGAAGAAATTAAAAAAATTATTCCGCATCGTTATCCCTTTTTATTTGTGGACCGGATCGAGAATTTCGAGCCCGGAAAGAAAGCTACCGGTATTAAACAAGTCACCGTGAATGATTATTTCTTTCAAGGCCACTTTCCGGCGCATCCGGTCATGCCAGGTGTTTTGATTGTGGAAGCGATGGCGCAGGTAGGCGGGGTGATTATGCTGGCCGAGCCCGAAAATCGGGGCAAAATCGCGTACTTCATGAGTTTGGACGGCGTTAAATTCCGCGCTCCGGTTGTGCCGGGTGATGTTTTGCGCATGGAAGTGGTTGTGATTAAAAAACGTTCGCGCACGGGACAGTGCGAGGGCAAAGCGTATGTGGGAGATAAACTGGTATGCGAAGCGGAAGTGAAGTTCGCGGTAGTCGATCCGTGACGATTCATCCGACAGCCATTGTTCATCCCGACGCGGAGTTGGGTGAGGGTGTTGAGGTTGGGCCGTTTGCGATCATCGAAGCAAATGTGCGTATTGGAGATCGCACAAAAGTCGGCCCACGCGTTACGATTGAAGGTTATACGACGATCGGCGAAGACAATGAAATTTTTACGGGAGCCGTGATCGGAAGTCCGACTCAGGACAAAAAATTTGACGGTGGTATTTCTTACCTTCGTATCGGAAGCCGTAACAAAATCCGCGAATACGTGACGATGAATCCCGGCACCAAAGAAGGCACCGAAACGGTTGTCGGAAACGATAATCTTTTGATGGCGTATGTGCATATCGCGCATGATTGTATTGTTCACAATCATACCGTGCTTGCGAACGCGGCCACACTGGCAGGACATGTGATTGTGGAAGATCGCGCGATTATCGGCGGATTAACCGGCGTGCATCAATTTGTACGCATTGGATCACTTGCGATTATCGGCGGTTGTTCAAAAGTGGTTCAGGATGTTCCTCCCTTTATGATGGTGGATGGTCATCCCGCACGTGCCTTTGGAATCAATTCGGTGGGGCTTGACCGGGCTAATTTTTCGCCTGATGAAAAAGCCGCCATTAAAAAAGCATTCAAAATTATTTTCCGATCCAAGGTTTCTTTGAAAACTTCACTGAAACAGTTGGAGAAAATTTCCTCCCACCAGTCGATTCAGACGTTAGTTGCGTTTCTTAGCCAATGTGAACGTGGCATTTGCAGGTAAATCGCAAAGCGTATTTTCCGGCGAGTTTCGCGAGAAAGAAACAAAATGCCATTGCTCTCTTTTCAAAACAATGAATGATGGGCATAATAGATTCTGTGCCCACTCTTCCGAGTATTTTAATCAACATAATCAAACAGTCAGCGGGTAAACCATGAAGGTAGTTGGTTTGATTGCCGGTAAAGGTCGTTTTCCTCTTCTTTTTGCTCAGCAGGCGCGGGCAAGAGGCTATCGTGTTGTTACTTGCGGAATCGAAAAAGAAGCGGATCCTATCCTTGTTCAGGTTTCTGATGCTTTTGAGTGGGTGAAAATAGGAGAGCTTAAAAAGCTCGTTAAGACTTTTCGCGCCGCAGGAGTTCATGAAGCTGTGATGGCGGGAAAAGTCGAAAAAGTCCGCTTGCTGCAGGAAAATGTTCGCCCTGACCTCGATATGATCGGAGTGTTGATGAAACTTAAAGATCATAAAGATGACTCTCTATTAGGGGGAATTGCCGATTATCTCCATCACAACGGAATTGATTTGATGGACTCAACATGGCTGATGGATGACTTTTTACCCGGTTCCGGCCCCCTGGGGAAGAAAAAATGTTCAAAAGAAGATTTCGAAAACGTCAACTTTGGCTTCAAAATTGCAAAGCACATTGCAGCTGAGGACATTGGCCAAACCGTTGTGGTGAAAAACAAGACCGCGGTGGCGGTTGAATCAGTTGAGGGGACAGATCAGGCCATTCTCAGGGGTGGTCATCTGGGCGGTGGGGATGTTGTTGTTGTCAAAGTCGCAAAACCCAAGCAGGACATGCGTTTTGATGTCCCGGCGGTGGGTTTAACGACGCTTGAATCACTCATTTCAGCCAAAGCCAGAGTCTTTGCCTTCGAAGCAAAAAAAACTCTTTTTTTAGATTTCGATTTATTTTTTAATAAGGCTAAATAACAAAATTTTATTCAATTTATGAATCTTTTGAAACGATTACTGTTGAACTTTATTTAAAAAAATTTACGTTAAAAAATTCAAATAACATTTAAAATAAAAGTGCTAAAAA
>CAZSVD010000289.1:0-3421 GCA_964610145.1 uncultured bacterium
CTCAAAGAAACCGTGTTTGCTGACAGAGAGCATCCGGTTAAACAAAATACCTTTTGAGGGAGAGTCTGTGATTTTTGGAGATTTAATAACTTCTACATTCTTGGGCGTTTAATCGCTGCCAGGCTTTTGTATTGGCTTGCACGCTATTACTTTCGCTGATTTTTTTTCGTGATTTTGCGTCAAAGGATCAAACAGGTTTCTGTTTCTGTGCTGCAAAAAAAAGTTAAAAATCAGCCCCGTTTTCGCTTCCATCTTTTAACTCCGCGTGAAATTCGCTATTGCATGGGAAAGCGCCATTTCGCCGAGCCCGCTGCCGCTCGTATCGCCGCGAAGCAAGCTTGTCTGGCACTTTTTCAAATTCCTCAAAGGCAAATGAAGGTTTGGGCGCGGCAAATGGAGGTCACTAAGCGCACGGATGGGAAGCCCGCGTTAAAAATATACGCTCAATTAAAAGCGAAAATAAAACTGCTAAAGGAACAAAAACTTTTTTTGTCTCTCGCGCATGAACGTGATCAAGCCATTGCCTGGGTTCTCTTAACTGCAGCTAAATAGTTCATGCGTCGTTTAATTGTTAATGCCGACGATTGCAATCTCACCGCGGGTGTGACGCGCGCCATTCTCGAATGTCATGAAAGGGGAATTGTCAGCAGCACCACATGGATATCTAATCTTCCTGCCAATCAGGAAATGGTTAAGCTCGTGATCCGCAGCGGGTTGGGTGTCGGCGTGCACTTGAATGTGACCTTGGGAAAACCGCTTTCGAAACTTGCGGATGTCGGTTCGCTTATCAATTCTGACGGTTCATTTAAGAAAAAAAGTGATTATTTAAAATCTCCGCCGGAGGCTCAGGATTTAGCGCATGAATATTTTCAGCAAATTTTGATGTTTGAGAAGATTTTTGGAAAAGCTCCGACGCATTTGGATACGCATCATCAGATGCATGATGAGCCGGATTTTATGCGTGTGCTCGCGCAGGTGGCCCGCGAAAAAAAACTTCCCATTCGCAGGTCGGCTTTGATGCAAAAGGTAGACTTTCAAAAAAGATACCCCGGGCTTGTTACGACACAAATGCTTTGCGGCGACTTGGATGCGCATGCTTTCTGGACCGAAGAAAAATTTGATAAGACCGTGAGTGAATTACCTGCGGGAGTTACTGAAATTATGTGTCATCCCGGGGTTTTGGATGATGAATTGCGGAAGATAACATCGATGACTGTGACGCGCGAAAAAGAGTATCGGTTTTTTTCAACGCCCTCCTTGAAAAAGGTTTTGGAAAGACATAAGATTTGTCTCATCCATTTCGGACAACTTACGGAAGATTGATCATGAAAATTATTCTTACAAACGATGACGGGCTGCATGCGCAAGGGCTAAAAACTTTAATTGAAAGATTAAGCCGCGAGCATGAGCTTTTGGTGGTTGGCCCGCACTGCGAACGTTCCGCAACGAGCCACTCAGTGACTATTCACGAAAAAATTTTAGTGCATGAAGAGCTGATCAAAGACAAACTGACTATTTATGAGGTTGAGGGGACTCCCGCGGACTGCGTGAAATGGGCCGTGTCCGAATCCGGTTTTAAAGCCGATTGGGTTGTTTCGGGAGTGAATCGCGGTGCGAATACGGGAATCAGTCTTTATTATTCCGGAACTGTTGCGGGAGCTCGCGAAGGTGCGATTAACGGTATTCCGTCGCTTGCGGTTTCGCTTTGCAGTAAAACTTTTGAAGATTTTAAGCCCGCCACCGAATGGACGGCGCAGGTTTTGAGCCATTTCGGCAGAAATTCGGGAAATCCACCGCTGCTTTTAAACCTTTCGATTCCGCCGCTTACGCTTCGGGAAATTAAAGGCCTCAAACTTGCCAAGCAGGCGCATTCACGATTTATCGAGGAGTTTATAAAATTTGAACCGACTCAGTTGGAAAAGGAAAGTAAAACCCGTCATTATCAATTAGCGGGGGGAATTCATGTGCTTTCTCAGGACGGAACTAGCGATGAAGAGTTGATGCAGGCGGGTTGGGCGACTTTGACCCCGCTATCCATCGATCAAACAGAGTATTCTATTTTGGAAAAATTCCGCAAGACTTCACAAATCGAAAAAATTAAAGCTTAGTCGGAGACTTTGAGACGCGGGTTACTTTGCGATGCTGCCGTCGAGCGTTTCGAAGATAATTGTCACAAGATTGTGACATTGCGGACATTTGATTTGCTTAAAAGCTTGGACGTTGTCATGTTTAGGGCGGTACATGATGGACAGAATTTTGGTGTCAAAATGAGATTCATCTCCTGAGTAACTGCACGATTGACACTGATAATTTGCTTTCACATGAACTCCTTTAGTTTTGACGCGCTTTGGCTGCCTTTCGGGGGCTTCAGCGTAATAACTGATTTCGGCGACCCGACCTAAAACTTTAATGGGGAATTAAGCGTTATTTTTAAAATAGAAGGATTTTTTATAAAACTATCTAGATGTAGTCGTCTTGAACAAAGATTGATACAATTCCCAGCAGAAAAAATTTGAGGAGAGAGTATGAAAAGAATTGCAATGTTGATTGTTATCGGACTTATTGGCTCTCAAATAGCTGCGTTTGCGGCTCAATCCGACTATGACACCGAGTTTGCGACAAACACACGTACTCAGCCGGGTTATTTTCAAAATATGGCGCGTGATTGGGCGCGGGGCATGACGAATATTGTTTCTTCGCCTTTGGAAATTCCGATTACGATTATGAAACACCATAAGGAAGACCCTTCAGCTCCGGTTGTCAGAGAAAGCGCGGGCCTTGTGGATGGGATTGTCCGTACAGTGACCCGTGCCGGATCAGGGGTTTGGGATTTGGTGGTGAGCTTGTTTCCGGGGGATCAGGAGGGTGCTCCGATGAAACCTGAAACTTTGTTTGGCTCCTCTTCTGTCAGTTCTTCTTGAAAAAATTGTTTTTTCGATTAGACTTCTCCTTCCGAAATTATTTATCAGCTTAATGTGTGAGAGCTGAATTAATTTGTGTTGCGGGCCTGTAGATCATTTGCTGGCGTCCTGCTTAGCAGGCGCAAGATAAATTAAGGCAAAGTGCTCGCAAAGCACTTTAGAAATTTTTGAAGATTTTTTCAGAAAGTATTCAGGCAAGGGCCTGTAGCTCATTTGGTAGAGCACTTGCATGGCATGCAAGGGGTAAGGGGTTCGACTCCCCTCAGGTCCAGAGTTTTAAAAGGGAATATTTTCCCTTTTTAAAAATAATTGAATTGCAGTGGGTAGTCGAATTGAGCCGCTCAATTTATTCGGCTGAATGAAAAGAGAATCTGACATGTGTCAGATTCGAGTGAAATGAAGACGAGGCATGGCGAGTGCCGACCCGAAGTGAATGCTGCGACAAGCAGACATGAGCATAGGGCGGGCGACTCCTCGATAAAAAATTGAAAAACGTAATG
>CAZSVD010000290.1:0-3540 GCA_964610145.1 uncultured bacterium
ATTTCCTCAGTTACAATTCAAAAAAATTAAACCTTACCCCCGCTATATCGGGCAAGGTTTAACGCATTCAATCGAGGTTACAATTATCAAAGGTCGTTCTGAAACCAGAAGTGCTGACGTATCCTCTGGTCCGAAAACAGAGGGTCAAGTTTTCGGGCTTTCGATTGGATTTGATGAGCGAGAAATAGCGCTTGTCGAAAAAAGCAGCGCAAGCGGTGAGTTTATTGCGGCGACGTTAGCAGGAAAATTAGTGCGGGCCGGAGTGTTAAACCATGAAGTCTTGAAAGGGCTTGTGAATATTATTGGTTCAGCAATCGGAAGATGGGTAACAGCCTTGAGACAAAATAATTTGGTGGGAATTGATGCTCGTGCGGTTGTTGAAGTGCGCTCGCAAATGCCGGATAAAAGCGAAATTGAAGGCGTACAGAAGATTTTAAGCGCAAATCCGAATGCTCACTATGTCTATGCTGTTTTATCCAATCAAGCTTCCATTCAAAGGATTGGAAACCTTACCATTCAAACAATTAAGGCCTCGGATCAAGTGACGGGGATACGCTCCGCCGTTTCTTTGGCGCGTCGTTTATCGAAGATTCAGGATGATCAGCATGTCACATTGACGGGGGATGAAAGTTTGCTTGGAAATTGGAATCAGGATGCGGAGTCAGGCAAAACGGATTTGGTATTGTTTTCAGGAATTGAAAATAAAGAATATTCCGCTCCGCTGAGCGCGGTGATGATTCATTTTGGATCGAAGCAAACAGCCTATCTCTTTACCGCTGAGCAGATGGGGGCAAGTAAACGATTCCGATTAAATACGAAGGCCTTTTTGAATTTTGCTCAAATGCTTGTAAGTATGCTTCAAGAACAAAAGGCAGTGGCATCAGCCGCCTAAGCAGGAGATTTTATCCGAGCTTTTTCTTGATTTCGTCGAGTTCTCTACGGAGTTTTCGAACCTCATCCAGCGTTTCAGCCGCGCGCAGTTGAGCGCCGATTTGTTTGCGCGCTTCCGCGTAAGGTCTGGCGGGTTCACCGAAAACAATTTGTTTGTCGGGAATTTTTTTATTGGAGGGAACGCCTGCGCCAGCACCGACCATGACCTGATTACCAATTTCGCAATGATCGCCCACACCGACTTTACCACCCATCACAACAAAAGCACCGACTTTGGTGCTTCCGGAAATTCCGGTTTGCGCGGAAATAATCGTGCAAGGTCCGAGCTGGACGTTGTGTCCGATTTGAACTTGATTATCAATTTTGGATCCGCGGCCGATACGGGTTTCGCCGATGGTGGCACGGTCAATGGTTGTATTTGCACCGATTTCAACATCGTCTTCAACAACGACAATTCCAACCTGAGGAACTTTTTGATGACCCGCGGCGGAGGAGACATAACCAAAGCCGTCCGTGCCAATAACGGTGCCCGCGTGCAAAATGACACGGTTACCAATAACGCAATCGTGATAAACCATGGTTCCGGGATGGAGAATGCTGTTGTTTCCGACTTTTGCGCCGCGTGCGAGATAAGCATTGGCGCGAACGACGGTGTGATCACCGACAACGCAGTCATCCGAAATCGTCGCGAAAGCCTCAATGGAAACATCTCGGCCCAATTTTGCTTTGGGAGAAATATAAGCCTGCGGGGAAACGCCCGGCGTAAATTTTTCATGCGGAAAAAAGTCATGCAGCAACTTTGCCCAAGATGCCTTAGGATTTGCGACTTGAATCAACGGCTTGGAAGAAGCGGTAATATTTTCTGGAACAATCAAGCAGGCGAGATCAGTTTCTTCCATCGCTTTCAATTTTTTTTCATCCTGAATAAAAGCAATGCAGCCGGCCTTGGGTTGTTCGATGTTGGTAATGCCTGAAATAGGAGCCTGGCCATTCCCGATGACTTTTCCGTGAATTACAAGCGCAATCGATTCAACGGTTCTCATTTTGAACTCTCCGGCGGATAATTTTTTTGATTTATTTGACTGTAATCAATTGTTTTTGAACGCTGAAAAATATCGGTCATCCAACGGACATAGTCATCTTGCTTCTGCTTGGTGTCATCGGCTGTTTTTTGAGCCGGCTGTTGAGAGTCCGCGGCCGGAGTGTCTTTTGGTGCTGAAGGCAAGGTTGACGCAAAGTGCGAGGAAATAAGCTTTTGAATACGGATCAATTCGCGTACGCCATTTTCAAATTCATTCGGAGTCGTGCGGCGGCTTTTTAAAAGTTGAAAATATTCATCAGCCGAAAGGCGGCTTGTTTCGCCGGGGTTAACGATTTGATCGACCTTGTTCTGAACTTCGGCATCCGAAACTTCGATGCCCTTGTTCCTTGCCTCATGCGAAAGGATCAATTGCTGCCATGTAAATTGCTTTTCGAGTTGCGGATCGTCCGTCACTTTTTTGGAAGGGGGTAAAAGGCGGGTCATTGTTTCAAAAGCCCGGAACTCCTGAAAAGAAATTTTCTTTCCGAAAACTTCGCCCGCGTATTGGTCATGTTTGCGCAGGGAAATGCTGGAAAGTCCGAAAACACCCACCATGAGGATGACGGAGAACCAGACGACGACTTTGGTATTATTGCGTAAAAATTGGAGCATAGAATTGTGGCAATCTAGCACAAATGATGTTTTTGAACAATCGAGACAGCAAAAGCGACAATGTTTGACTAAAGGGAAAGCATCGGCTGCAGGACCGAAAAGCAGGCCTTTTTCTTAAAAATCAATAAGTTTAGTGGACGAGAAGTGTATTCTTGAATATCATATTGCCCACTTTGGCATCATTTAACCCCTAGACTTCTAGCGGGTCACAAGCGCTTTCACAGGAGGTTGTTCGTGGGAAAGATTAAGATTGCAGTTGTCGGTGTCGGCAATTGCGCGAGCTCACTTATTCAGGGGCTCTACTATTATGCGGATAAGACTGAGCAGGAGAGTATCGGTCTCATGCATTGGGATATCGGCGGTTATAAACCTTCTGATATTGAAGTCGTTGCCGCTTTTGATATTGACGCGCGCAAGGTCGGTAAAGAAGTTAATGAAGCTATTTTTGCCGAACCGAATTGCACAGCTGTTTTTTGCGGAAAATTGCCGAAGACAGGCGTTAAAGTGCAAATGGGTAAATTGCTCGACGGTTTTTCGGAACATATGAAAGATCGTGACGACAAGTTTACATTTGTATTGTCAACTCAGCCTGAACAATCCAAAGAGCAGATTGTGAAAGCGATTAAAGCCAGTGGTGCTGAAATCGTGATTAATTATTTGCCCGTGGGCTCTGAAGAAGCGGCTAAGTTCTATGCGGACTGCGCTTTGGATGCCAACTGCGGATTCATTAATTGTATTCCGGTTTTCATCGCGTCGAACCCTGAATGGGCCGCACGCTTTAAAGCAAAGAATCTTCCGTTGATCGGAGACGATATCAAAGCTCAGGTCGGTGCCACAATTACGCATCGTGTTTTGACGGATCTTTTCCGTAAACGCGGAGTGAAGTTGGATCGTACTTATCAGATCAATACCGGCGGTAACACTGACTTTTTGAACATGCTTAACCGCAGCCGTCT
>CAZSVD010000291.1:0-2651 GCA_964610145.1 uncultured bacterium
ACCATCGGCTTTCCCGAGGCAGCTAAGTCTTTCAAAGGCTGAATTAAATCAAGCTGCTTGAGGTGTCGCATGGCTTCGGCAAAAGCTCCGACGCCGGGCAAAATAACGAGAGAGGCTGTCTGTAAATGGTCTATTGAAGAACTTATTTCAGCCCGCATTCCGGCGAATTCGCACGCACTTTTTATGCTGAAAAGATTACCCAAGCCGTAATCCACAATAACAACATCAGGATTCTTAATCATGGGTTGCAACTCCCGTGACGGATGGCGGAGCGGGTCGAATATTAAGCCCCTGCTTTTGTAGGCACATTTTTAAATCCGGCAAAGATATTTCTTCAATCTTTTTAAACCCATCTGAACTTTGAAAAAAGTTAGTATTTCCTTCCGTGAACACAGAATTGCTATTGCGTATCTCTCGGATAGCCTTGTAATGCAAGATAGAAGCGAGCGCAACTGCATCCGCCCCACCGGTTTTCAGGACATCGAGTACATGTGCAGACTTGCCGGCTCCCCCGGAAACAATAACTGGAATCTTGACGGCCGAAGTAATTTTTTGAACCAATTCCATATCAAAGCCTTTTCCTGTTCCCTCCCGATCAATGCTGGTGAGCAAAATTTCACCCGCGCCCAGTTCGGTCACACGCTTAGCCCAATCCAATGCGTTAACACCGGTCGGAATACGGCCATTGTCGGTATAACACTCATACGTTCCGTCGGGCCGCTTGGTGGCCTCAATCGAAATAACAATGGTGGATGATCCAAAAGCGTTTGCGGCTTCCCTTATCATGTCGGGATTTTGTAGCGCCCCCGTATTTAAAGAAATTTTGTCTGCTCCTGCGCGTAAAATAGCCTGAATATCTTTCAGGCTGCGCAACCCCCCGCCCGCAGTTAACGGAATAAATATTTCTTTAGAGGTTTTTTCAACAATATGCAATAAGCTGTTTCTGCCGTAAAGACTTGCGACAACATCCATATAAATCAACTCATCGGCACCTTGCGTATAATACAACCTCGCAAAGTCCTCCGGTTTCCCCATGACGCGGAGCCCTTCTAAGTGCACGCCTTTGACTAAATTAGATCCTTTGATATCAAGTCGCGGAATAATTCTCATTTTTTACTTTCTGCAAGTGATCAGCCACTCACGCACTTCGTATTTGCGATTACTTTCACTTCGAATCAGATAATCCACAAATTCTATCTTAAACGGCGCATAAAGCTCTTTTATTTCGGATTCTTCGGTAAAACGAATAATCCCGTAGCCCTTTTTAAGAGCACCTTCGGTAATTTCAGTATACGTGTTCTTTTCATCCGCAAGTTTTTTTCCCATGCCGTCCCCGTAAGTTCCAACCATAAATGTTTTGCTGAGAAAAATACCCCCGGGCTTTAAAACCCGATAAACTTCGGACATAATTTTTTTTGCGTCACGCATGCTATTTGCATAGCTACACTCAATATCAAGAACCGCATCGAAAGTGTTATCCGCATAAGGAAGCTTCATCGCATCCCCCACACAAAGCTCAGCTTTCAAAGACTCTTCCGACAGTCGCTTACGCGCACGCTCAATTGCTACGTGGCTTCCATCAATACCATAAGCATTAAAACCCTCGCGGGCAACAAACCATAGATTGGCTCCTGTTCCGCAGCCGACTTCAAGAATTGCAATGGCGGCTCGATTAGGCGCTTTGAAAAAATTACGTGCAATAAGTCGGATTACTTCTTCAGGTGGGTATTTACCCCATTCATGTTGCTCGAAAATTGTATCCCAACCTTTATCCCACATGGTCACATCCGATATTTTAAAAATATATTGTTATGCAAAGTCGCCTTTTCGGGGTGCGCACTTTCCCACTGCGCACACACACGTTGATACTCCGGTTCATTAATAAGCAGTTTGCCAATCCAAAAATCGTCCCGCTCATTTGAAAATCCGCATTTAAATTTAAAGACGGAGTCATCTTCAGCATTTGTATTGCCCCCGCCGAAATGAAAAACTTGTTTTTCTCGCAAGTAATGGCAAATCGCCTCATGTCTTAACAAACTCGGAACCCCTAATTTTTGTGATTCTGCGCCAACCGCGGATAAATGTAAATGCGCATAATCATCGGAAAGCAACACTAAAACCCCGCCAACCGTTCGATTGTCATGGCTGGCAAGGAAAAGTCCGTAATTAGTTTCAAACAGCTGATGAATTTTTTCAAAATAAGCATCATTAAAAAAATAAAACTCTCCTGCCTCCAAAGCTTGCATGCGTAGGCGGTAATGTCGGGCAAATTCTAAAAGCCCATCGAGGGTCTTAACATATTGTATTTGCACATTATTTTTACGGGCTTTTTCAATTTTGTTTCGTGTGTTCGGATGGTAACCGTTCCAAATTTGTTCCGCTGTTTTTCCGAGTGTCAATTTAACTGTCTGGCGAAGCCGGCAAACTTTGACTCCTTCCAGTTCATCAGCCAATCCATGATTATCCAGCAATGGATGAAACCGAATAAACCCAGCGAATAGATGGCTTTTGCGAGCAGCTTCAATAAAGTGCCGCCATGCGCGGTTGAGAAACCCCTTATTTGTGCAGTTTGAGATTGGGCCACCATAGCCATAAGCACTTTCGAGGTCATATGACGATTCTTCATTTTGAGTTAATTCGCGGCGCATATA
>CAZSVD010000292.1:0-2530 GCA_964610145.1 uncultured bacterium
TAAAACAGATTCATTTTCTGCTATTCTGTACTTCTGCCACGCAACGAATGAATCTGTTTTACCGCGTCGAGAGAGTGTTTTTTCTTCTTTCGTTTTGACGTAGTGCTTTGGGGCTTATGGGAGTCAATCAATGTTAACGGAAAAGAAAATTGCAAAAGAAGACCTTTTTTTTCACGCGGTGCATGGTCTGTGCCGCGTCGCCGAAATCGAAAAATCGAGCAAAAAGGAATTGAATTACGCGCTTTTGCCGGTTGTGCGTAATCGGGCGAATAAAACCCGCTTCGTGATTCCGGGCGCATTTTTGAGTGAATCCGGTTTTAATAGACTGATTTCCGCGAAAGCGGCCGCCGCAATTCTTGCATTTTTAAAATCCGGAACGAAAAAAAGTTCCGATGCCGGCGCTTCGTGGGATTTAGCAGTTTTAATCCGTTCTGAAGCGATGGCAAAAGAATCCGTTAAGCAAACACAAAAGCGTCAGGCGCTTGAACGTGCGGTTAAAAGTCTTGTCTGCGAATTGGCGATTGTTCTTGAAGTGAGTGTTGCGGAAATGGTGGAAACGATTCGTAGTCATCTCGGATTTAACTGCAAAGTGAATCCCGCAATTTTGCTTTTACTTGAAAATGTCGAGCGTGTTTCTCTGAAATAAAAAAAGCTCTTAGCGGAGTATTTTTAACAGTTCAACCGCAGCACGGCGATGGTCGGTGAGCTTAATTCCCAAAGCGTGAACGGCACCCGCCGGATCTTTTACAAATTCATGCTCGCGGGAAATTTCATGAGCTGAAGAGGCGCGTTTGGGCCTTGCGAGGGGACGAATTCCCGCGTCTACGGAAAGAATTCGGGATTGATTCAGTAATGCTCCCGGAAAAAAGGTTTTAACTGAAGAAAGTAAGTAGCGTATTTCCTCATCTGTTGGCTTTACTTCATCGGGATTGGTTTCGACTCTTTCGGTTGTTCCGATTCGCGCGCGTGAACCGCGGTTAATAACAAAAAATATTCGGTGATCTTCAGCCTGTAAAATCACGGAGTAATGCGTAAATTTAGGGATTTCCACATGAGACCCCGCAACCGGCGCGATTAATTGGCTTTTGATTCCTCCGGCCATTTGACGAACCTGATCGACCCATGCTCCCGAAGCGTTGACCACATGAGTTGCGTAAAAGAGCCGTTCTTTTTCTGCGCTTTCCGTGCGTATTTCAAAGCGTTTGGTGAATTTTTCAAAACGATAATGAGTTACCGTTGTATTTTCAAGCGCGATCGCGCCTCGTTGGCAGGCATCCTGAATAATGCATTGCACCAGAGCCAAATCGTCGGTGGCATGATCCTGAACAATGACCCCGCCTAAAAGGCCGTTGGGTTGCAATCCGGGTTCAAGCTTCAGAACCTCTTCCGCGGAATGAAGAATGCGTGTGCCTTTTTTTCCGCCGCCGCATTGAGCTAAAAATCCATAAAACCAGGTTCCGAAAAAAACTGAAAATAGGCTGCGCCCGTGGTGTTTGTAAATCGGCATGAGCAGTTCTATTTCTTGAATCAAATCAGGCCAGGTTTTTGCCAGGATTTGGGTTTCTTTTAAAGCTAAATAGACAAACCGGAGATTTTTCCAAAATTCAAAGGGATGTCCGGAGAGCAGAGCTGACCAAGCGACTTCCAGATAACGCAGGCCGCCGTGGATGAGTTTGGAGCTTTTACTGCTGGTGCCGGAGCCAAAATTATTTTTTTCAAACAAAATAACTTTTTTGCCCTGCAGGGTCGCTTCGCGGGCAATTGCCGCTCCCGCAATGCCGCCACCGATAATTGCGATATCATAAGTTTTCTCAGCCATGTGTGCTATGTTAGCAGACAAAAGCGATATCCCACACCGGATTCGGTTTGAATGCGCTGGGGCTTATTCGGATCGGTTTCGATTTTTTGCCGTAAATGAGTGATATAAACGCGCAGATAGTGGGTTCTTTCTTCTGATCCGGGACCCCATACCTCATGTAAAATCTGGCGATGTGTCAAAATTTTTCCAGCATGACGGATAAAAAGTTTGAGCAGGGAATATTCCAAAGCAGTCATTTTAATTTCTTTGCCTCGGATAAGAACGCGTCTTTCGGTCATGTCCACTGTGAGGGATCCGTTTTCGAAAATGGGTAAATCTAAAGATTCCGATTTGCGCCGAAGAATGACGCGCAGGCGCGCCAGCAGTTCCTCTTGCCCAAAAGGTTTTGTCACATAATCATCGGCACCGCAATCAAGAGCGGTTACTTTTTGTTTTTCGTCGTCCCGTACAGAAAGGATCAAGACGGGAACATTGCTCCATTCCCGCAATTTTTTTAGAACGGAAAAACAATGGCACAACTCCGCATAGCCACAAAGAACAATGCCGCGTCAATTGCGGCATACCTTGCCAGCCAACAACGTCGCTTTATTGTATTGCGACAGGTTAAAGGCTGGCTCATCATTATTTTTTGAGGGGAAAGACAATGAACCAAACAACACTACCAAGTATCGTAGATAGCATTCAATCCTATTTCGAAAAACACGATATTGA
>CAZSVD010000293.1:0-4087 GCA_964610145.1 uncultured bacterium
ATTGCTTGCTTCGCGTTCGATATAGTACTCAGCAAGCTGACCGTCTTCCAGAAGAGCTACCTGGGTTTCGTCAGCCTCCTGCGTAATGAGGATATCTTGTTTCATATCTGCCTGTCATAAAAGGCGGATTCTAGCGGGAGCCGAAACTGTGCAGAGAAAGACCGCTACGCTGCGGAGTTTTGAGCGCCTGCTGCGGAAGAAGCACCTGATTTTGGCGCGTTATTCTTATCCGAAGTGGGGGCATTATCTTGAGAAGACAAATCGTCTTTTCGGGCACTGTCACTAATTGGCTGACCATGTGAATCCACCGATGTCACTGTTACAAAAAATAGTGTTTCTTTTTTATCATTGCCAGAACCTACTGTCTGGCGTTTCGATTTAAATAGTAATTTTCCGACCAAGGGAATATCCCCTAAATAGGGTACTTTAGTTTCCGTAGTCCCCTCATTATCAGTCAAAAGACCTCCAATTGCAATAGTCTCGCCACTTTTCATCATTACCTGCGTCTTGGCATTGGTAACATTGAAGGAGGCGGCCTTAAATGTTGTAAAATCGACTAATTCTCCGAATGAACTCACCTCCGGCTTCACATCCACCAGAATTTCGTTGGCATTGTTAATATGCGGCGTAACCTTCATCAAAACCCCTAAATTTTTATAAGAATAACCAGTGACTTCCAATGTTCCCGTAGTCGAATTGCGTTCATAAGTTGGAATCGGATAATCCACGCCAACTTGAACTTGCGCCTCCTGATTATTCAATACAACAATTCTGGGATTTGAAACAACCTTGGTATGACTATTCGTCTCAAGCATGTTTAAAACAGACTTGAAACTTGAAAAGCTAAGTGCTCCGTAACTATATGTGGTGCCAGTCGGAGTCGCTGTTACTGCCGCATTCGGAAAATCACGCGGATTTAGCGCATTTGCACCCGCAGCCGCCGCCACCGGTGGAAAAAACTGTTCAATAGTCGACGGAACACCTTGTCCGTCATTGGAAACAAATGGAAATGTCGTCGGACGCGATGAGCCTGAGTTAATTCCTCCCGCCACATTCCAATCAATCCCTAAGTTCTCTGCCAAGCCGACATCTGTGCTGATCACTTTTGAATCAATGTACGCCTGCGGCGTCATCTTATCCAATCGCTCGATGACTTGGGAGATATGAAATATGTTGGTAGGAATATCCGTCACAATCAACATATTCATTCGTTCGGAAACCTTCACTCGTCCGCGTTCAGTCAGGATATCCTGCACGGATGTCATGATTTCACTGGCCTTGGAATAATTCAAAATAAAAGTTTTTGTGTCCACAGGCTCTTGCTGCATTTTATCGCGCGTCGTCACACGAATCACATTTCCATCTTTTTCATAAACATAGTTATAGGTGCGCAAAATAACATCCAACGCCTTTTCCCACTCCACTTCTTCAAGTCGGATCGTCACAACTCCAACAACTTCAGGCCCTGAAACAATATTCACACCACTTTTCAAACTAATAACACGGAGCACGGTGCCGATATCCGCATCTTTAAAGTCGAGTGAGATTTTCGTGTGTTCAAGCGCGGTGGAATTTAGTTTCTCCGTCGCAACAGAGTCAACGGGCGCGGACGGCTCAACAGCTTTAGAAGCAGTCGCCGCAACGGGCGGCTGCTGCGCAAAAGTAGTCTGGGAAAAAATTATTAAAAAAAGAATCGAAAAAAACACTCTCGATCGAACAAAACAAAAGACTTTATTTTGAGTCACCATTGATTCAGCCCCTTATTTACCGGCTTTTTGCGCCAACTGCTGCTCTGCGCCCGAAATCCAATAATCGCTATTTACACCCTTAGCCTGAGCCACAATTTTATTGGGATAAATGGCTACAATTTTTTGCCCATCCACCGTATCCCCAACTTTGTACATTTCGCCGTGAATCACAACTAAAGATTTTCCATTTTTGTCATAAATAATCCCTTCAACTTTGATGCCGCTCACAACGGTAGAAACTGGATTATTACGGTTTACCGGAATAAATGGATCACGACGGTCTCCTGACTGATATCGGATTTCTTCCGAAAAACTGAACATCGGATTTAAAAGGCAAAAAAACAGCAGCCCCCCAAAAAAGCTGCCCGCAATTGCCGCAAAAGCAACTGATTTATTTTGCTGCCGCATGGGATACATCCTGATTTGTTGGCAGGGCATTTTGTGAGACTGCCATAATTTTAATATCCGCCACCAATCTACCCTGCTTATTGACTTGAGGCACAATATCAAGAGACTGAACCTGCAAATAGCGCGGATAAGCTTCGATCAAACCCACTAACGCCCCAAGACTGTGATACGGAGCCTCAACGGTGATTTGGTAAACGTATTTTGAATATTTAGATGAATATGGCGCCGGAAAAGGCTCACTTCCTTCAACAGGATGAGATGAGAGCAGATCAACCTGCGCATCCTGCGCGAGCTTTGATAGTTTGCCTAGCAGAAGCGATGCTTCCTCATTGCTGAAAAGCTTGGCCTGAAAGCCTGTCATAAGTTCTTGGATTTCTTTTTTCTGAGCTTCAAGTTGGGGTTTTTTTGCATTCAAGACTTTTAAGCGAGCCATTTGTGCGGAAGCCTCGGCACATTGTTTGTTTAAAACAGGCCGCTTGCACCAAGCGGGCACAAACAAAAAAGCAAAAAACAAAAGAAAAATCACGGTTCCGGACCCGACATAAATCCAAGTCTGGCGATCCCACTCCTTGACCGCAGCGACAATATCACTGACTTTAAGATTTGAAATTCGGTCGGTAAGATCTTTAATATCCACAGCCTAATCCGCCTTCCATTTGTATTCCGCGTCAAATGCGGTTACCGGAGCTTTCTCAAACAACTGGGTCGAAGTGGAGTAAGTAAACTGAGAATTGGGCACCACCAATTTGAGTTTTTGCAAATATTCTTCAATTTGCTCGATATTTGTTTTATTTTCGATATTGACCGCAAGTCCGGTAATGCGAAAAGATCGATCTTTCCCGGAATTATTCATCGTAAATCCATTCAGCCAAATTCCATCAGGCAAATCCTCGCTCATTTTTTGCAAAACATTGGTTGCCGCGGTTTTATTCAGCACGTGCGTCATTAAAAAATCACGCTCAGGAACCAAGTCCCGCGAAACTTCATTTTCGAGTGTTTTTAAACTTTGCATTTTTGGCTGATCCACCGCCATATCCGTGTTGATCTTGGCTATTCTCTTACTAAGCAGGATGTAATCAAAATAAAAATAAAGCGTCAAAGCTAAAAACAACCCTCCGGCTCCAAAAGCAATTTGTTTCCATGGCAAAGATGACAAATCACTTGAAGTGCCCGCCGCTGGTCCAGGAGAAGACTTCTTCTTTTGCTTCTTAACCGCTTTAAATGTCGGAGGCAATAGATTGATCTTAATCATAATCACGCAAAAGCAGGCCTAAAACGACGGGCATATCCATTAATGCCGAGTGAAATGCGTCTTTAGAAACCGTATTTGTTAATTCGATTTTAGAAAGTAAATCCATGTTACGAACAGGAACATCCAATGCTTTTTCAAGAGCTTTTGTTAAAAAGGTTTGTGCAGAACCAACGCCACAAACAAATAAGCGATCCGCGCCGGCACCATCTTCGGATTGGTCTCGATAATAATCAAATGAAACTTTGACATCGTTAATCAACCCTTCAATGCTATCAAGAAAAATCGCACTCTGATCCTCAGACACAACCAATCGGCCGTCTAAAAAACCCTGAATGTCAGCATCATTGAGCGAGGCGCGATGTTTGAGCTTCTTGGAAATATCCTGTGCGCCAAATGATAAGTCACGAATAAACCTGGGCTGAGATCCCCGCAAAACCCCCAGAGTCGTCACATGAACACCCAAATCCAGTACCGCCGTATGCGATGAAAAATCTTCAGGATGAAAATAACCCAAACATTTCATGCACGCTAAAATATCCACGTCAATGACATCAACCGTTGCCTGAAGACTTTGAAATGATTTCATCATTGCGTCCACGCTGTCTTTCTTGGCGACAGCCACAAAAATTTCCGTGCTCTCTCCTTGCTCTGTTTTGATCGATTCCTGCAAAACCGCAAG
>CAZSVD010000294.1:0-3605 GCA_964610145.1 uncultured bacterium
AGCATATTTTGGCGGAGTCCGGAGCCATGGGCGGCAGCAACAGTAAAAAGGGCCGCAAAGGTAAGGATGAAATTATTTTGGTTCCGCCCGGAACGCGTATTTATAACCGCGCGACCCGTTTAAGTATTCGCGATTTAAAGAATGATGGCGATGAAGTGATGGTCGCGCGTGGCGGAAATGGTGGATTCGGTAACGAAGGAGGCAGAAAGCATACCTCCGGGACGGCTGGGGCCAAGTTGGAAATCGAAATCGAATATTTTTTAGTTTCGGATGTCTTTTTGGTGGGGTTACCCAGTTCGGGAAAATCTTTATTCATGAGCACGCTGACTCACGCGCAAGTGCCTGTTACGGATTATCCTTTTTCAACTCGTTATCCCGCCGTGGGTGCTTATGATTATGACGGCTATAAACAGATGTTTGTTTGCGAAATGCCTTCAATCTATGAGGGATCGAAAGAAGGTCACGGATTGGGGCTGGACTGTTTGCGCCAGCTTGTGCGCGCGAAAGTGGTGGTTCTTTTTGTCGATGCCGTTACTGAGTTCGCCGCGACTCCGCGCGAAGGGCTGAATCAATTAGCAGCAATCCTTAAAGAGTATGCTCCGGAAGAGGCGAGGTTTGAAGTCTGCGCGGTCGTTAACAAAATGGATGCCGTGGAGGATGAAAAGAAATTGAAGAAAATGTTCGCAAAGCTCGATATGCCCTTATTTTTGATTTCCACGAAAGAAAAAAAAGGGCTTGAGCCTTTACTGGAACACTTAACCAAAACATGTGAGGCCCGGGTTCATGAAAACGTCATCAGCTAAAAAAAAGCGGGTGGTTGTTAAAATTGGTACCAGTATCCTGAGTGACGCAAAAGGTGTTTTTTCCAAAGCCGCGCACGCACGTTTATGCGGACAAATCTTAAGTCTGATGAAGACGCATGAAATGGTGATTGTAAGTTCGGGTGCTATTGCGCTTGGAATGCAAGTAACCGGGCGTAAAAAACGCCCTTCTGCTATGGCGGAGCTTCAGGCTTGTGCTGCTGTGGGTCAGGGGAAACTGATGAATGCGTACGAAGAGTTTTTTTCAAAAAAAGGCCGGCATGTGGCGCAAATTCTTTTGACACGCGATGCGGTTGAAGATAAGCAGCGGTTTTTGAATGCGCGGGCTACGTTGAAGACTTTGCTTGCCGAAAAAATTGTTCCGGTTGTGAATGAAAATGATACGGTGGCTACCGAAGAAATTGCATTTGGCGATAATGACATTCTTTCGGTGCATGTAGCGCATCTTGTGCATGCGGATCTTTTAATCAATCTTTCGAATGTGAATGGTTTCTTATTGAAAAGCGGCCAACGTTTAAAGGAAGTTCGCGGACGAAAGTCGATTAATCGTGAGCTTCGGTCGCATTTGGGAACCAAATCAGGCGAGACTACCGTGGGGGGCATGGCGGCAAAGCTGAACGCAGCCAGTGTCGCGATGCGGCTCGGAATTCCGCTTCAAATTGTGGATGGCAATCGCCCTGATGTGATTATTAACGCGGTTTTGGGAAAAGACGAAGGCACTCTCTTTAGACCTTGAGCATGAAAAAACAAACGCTGTGGCAAAAAAAACTGGATGCAAAAGTGAGCGCTTGCGGACAAGCGGCAAGATCAGCCTCTGTCTGGAGTCTAAAATTACGTAATCAGCTTTTAGATGAAGTTGCGCGTAAGCTTGAAAATGAAACCGCGGCGATTTTAAGTGCCAATCAAAAAGATTTAAAGCGCGCTCAAAAAGCAGGGCTTGCTCCCGCGATGATCGATCGGCTGACTTTGAGTGAGAAGAGAATTAAAGCGATGGCGGACGGGGTGCGGTCGGTGCGCCGTTTAGCGGATCCTCTCGGACATGTGAATTATCAATATCAGAATGCGGAAGGGCTGAAAATTAAGCGTGTGACCGTTCCGCTTGGAGTAATTTTAATTATTTTTGAATCTCGCCCCAATGTAACCGTTGAATGTGCCGCGTTGTCGCTTAAAAGCGGGAATGCGGTTATTTTGCGCGGCGGCCGTGAAGCTTTTGAATCCAATCTGGCACTGGTTAAAATTTTCCGCAGCGTTTTGGCGAAGAAAGGTGTTTCTCAAGACGCGGTTTCTTTTATTGAAACGACGGATTACGAAACAGTGGATTACTTGTTAAAGCAAGAGGGACGGATTCATTTGGTAATTCCCCGCGGCGGTCAAGGGCTCATTCGCAGTGTGGTTGAAAAATCACGCATTCCTGTTGTGAAGCATTACCAGGGGATATGCCATGTCTTTGTGGATTCCAAAGCGGATCTTCAGAAAGCCGCGGCGATTGTTGAAAATGCAAAATTACAGCGTCCCGGTGTTTGTAATGCCATGGAAACTTTGCTCGTGCACGAAAAAGTTGCGGCGCGCTTTTTGCCTTTGGCCGCGGAGCGATTGAAGGCCGGCGGTTGTGAAATTCGCGGTGATGCGGTGACGCGTAAATATGTTCCTTGGGCTAAAGCCGCAAAAGCCACTGATTATGGCCAGGAATTTTTGGATAAAATTTTAGCGGTTAAAGTGGTGTCGGGTTTGGACTCTGCAATGGAACACATTGCGAAGTATGGTTCAGGTCATACGGAAGCGATTGTTACGCGGGATAAGCGTGCGGCTCAAATTTTTTGTGATCACGTGGATTCTTCTTCCGTGATGGTGAATGCTTCGACCCGCTTTGCGGATGGTTTTGAATACGGCTTGGGCGCGGAGATCGGAATTTCAACGGATAAGGTGCACGCGCGTGGTCCTATGGGACTGGAAGGATTGACTTCGTATAAGTATGTTGTCACCGGACGCGGACATATTCGACGGTGATTGTTTTGCCTCTGCGCTTAGGCGCAACCGGCAGCTAGTTCAGAGTTTTTGCAATCGAATCTTATTTATGAAACATAAGCAGAAAATCGGACTTTTTGGCGGCTCGTTTGATCCCGTTCATCTTGCTCACGATGCGCTGGCTCGTCACGCGCTGAATCAATTTCAGCTGGATCGTGTGATCTGGATTCCTGCTTTTATTTCCCCCTTCAAAATTAACGCAAATAAGCAAGTTGCGCCCGAACAGCGTTTGGCTATGGTGCGTTTGGTTTGTGATTCCGAGCCGCGTTTTGAAGTCAGCTCTTATGAAATGGATAAGCGAGATATTTCTTATTCGGTCGATACTTTACGGTATTTTCAAAAAGTTTATTCTGATGCGCAGTTTTTTTGGATTCTGGGTTCTGACGCGTTGACACGAATCCAAGAGTGGAAAGAAGCGGACGTGTTAATGCAGGAATTAACTTTTTTAGTCGCGGGAAGAGGGGGCAAGATTACGGATTTATCAGCTAAGGTTAAATGGCAAACTATTCAAATGGATTGTCAGCCGATATCATCGAGTGAAATAAAATCAGGGCTTTCTCAGGGGAAATACTGGGATCAAATTGATCCAGAGGTGGCGGCGTATATTCGCGCTCACCGCTTGTACGGAGCCGCCGCATGATTTCATTCGGTTCTATCGTTGTTCTCGCGATTCTTATGGATTTTTCCGCGTTTTTTTCAAGCTCGGAAACCGCTCTTTTTTCTTTATCCAAGATGGATTGTGATTTTATCAAACGCAAT
>CAZSVD010000295.1:0-1815 GCA_964610145.1 uncultured bacterium
AGCGCAGCTCAATTCGGCCGCGGTTAAACTGGATGGCAGAAAGATTCGTGATTTCAAAAGTCCTGGAGATATCCTCGGTTTGCTTAAAGTGTTTCAGGGAGGCGATCGCGCATTTAAACAATACGGTTATGCCCGCTCCGAAGCACGAGTAACACCTGCAGAAGTTTTTGGAAATGTTGAGAAGCAGCGTGAGCATTTTTGGAATGATGTTTTACCTAATTTCTTAGCAAAAAATCCCGAAGCTCGTCAAATTTGGTTGGATTATTTGGCGGCATTTCGAGCCGGAGATAAGGCTAAGGCTTCATCGCTTGCGAAATCGCTGGAGAAAATTAATTTAGCATTTAATCACGAGCAGATGCTTGGGTTGCTTGGCACATCGTTGGATAAGATTTCTGCGGGTGATTTTTTACCGACACCGAGTGCGCTGACTGCTGAAAGGACGCGTGAAATGGACGAGTTCTTTTTGGAAGGACGGCAGGCAATCTTTCTTTTTGGTGCCGGTGCAGCGACTCGTTTGGGACTTGGAAATATGTTTTTGCTCAGTCCCAAGAAATTTCAGACGGTGTTTCAGGTTTTAACAAAGATGAATGCGGGCCAGAAGGACGGTTGGACAGCAGAAGAGTTGCCGGCTTATGAGAGACTTTCTGTTCGCGAGCAAAAGGATTTGGATGCTTTGAATGCGGTGCGAGAAGCTGTATTGGCGCAATTGGCTGCGATGGAGTCAGAAAATCCGGAAGCATTTGATTTGCCAATGGGAGAGCGTCTTCTTTTGACACGCCGTGCTTCTATCGAACAAGTTGTGCGTAAGCTTTATGCCTCGGAAGGTGAAGCGGCCATTCAGGCGCGGATCAAGCAATCCTTGGCGAAGCAAAAAATCGTGGTTGGATTGAATGAAGATGTTGCGAATGAAGCCCTTGAGTATTTGAAGGGAATTAATTTTGGGGGGTATGAACGCGAGAACTTTATTTTTATTATTCAGCCGACATTACCGGGAGCTAATTTAACCGAGACAGGTTTTGAGGCATCCCAAGGTGAGTTGGTTGATGGTCATGGAACGTTGAGTGCTCAGGCGTTGGTTGAAGGGCAATCCTTTGTTTTAGAGGCAAACGGAAGCCGGAGATATTTGAATGAGCCTGCGGATGCGTATGCTTTTGAACGCGGGGCAGATATGCTCGATATCGTTCGCATCAATGACATTATTCATTATGATTTAGAGTCTAATGATTTAGCCGGACGCACGTACGATCCTGTAATTTTAAGCGCAAAGATTGATGCAATGGGCGGGCTTTCTAACATGAGAAATCCCGAGGTTGGCTCAGAGTATGTCGTGGAAGTTTTAGATAACGTTGCCAATGCGAAAGGTGAATTCGCAAAGGGCGGACTTTGGTTAAAGAGCGATGCCAATAAACAGTTTTTAGCAGACACGCTTTCATTCAGTGCAGAAATCGCCGCGGTTAATGACCGTCTCAAAGCTATCAACGAAGAAAACAATGCGCGCACCGGTAAAGGTGGTGCGGCTTATAACCGCATGAGTCAGGGGTTGAAACTGGCCAGTACGCAGGAGCGCCGCAAAAAAGGAACATTGCCCGGCTTGTTGGCTAATTTACGTTTCAGAGAAATGGTTCCGGGACAACCCAATTCTCAGGCGCAGGAGTTTGTCACCGGTGACTACACAGCGCAGCTCAATTCGGCCGCGGTTAAACTGGATGGCAGAAAGATTCGTGATTTCAAAAGTCCTGGAGATATCCTCGGTTTGCTTAAAGTGTTTCAGGGAGGCGATCGCGCATTTAAACAATACGGTTATGCCCGCTCCGA
>CAZSVD010000296.1:0-1694 GCA_964610145.1 uncultured bacterium
AATCTATCTATCTGGGTGATTACCGGCGATGGAGACGGACTCAGTATTGGCGGTAACCATATCATTCACTGTATGCGTCGCAATATCAATTTGAATATTTTGCTCGTGAACAATGAAATTTATGGTTTAACCAAGGGACAATATTCTCCGACATCCCGCGTGGGAACGGTTACGAAATCATCTCCGGTTGGTTCAATTGATTATCCGCTTAACGCTCTTTGTGTGGCGATTGCATCCGAGGCAACATTTATTGCCCGCACTCTTGATGCGGATCCGAATCACATGAGTATGATTATGGAGCGAGCGGAAAAGCATAAAGGGGTTTCATTCGTTGAGATTCTTCAAAATTGCGTCATTTTTAATGACAAGGTTCATGCCCCGGTGGTCGGTCGTGAGAACCGTGAAGACCGAATGATTTATTTAGAACACGGCAAGCCGCTTCTTTTTGGAAAGAATAAGTCAAAAGCAATTCGTTTGCGCGGGTTACGCGCGGAAATCGCGGATGCCAACGATGCCGATGCCAAAGAGCATTTGTTGATTCACAATGAAAAAGACGCAACCCCTAATTATGCTTATTTGCTCACACAAATGACACATCCGGAAATGCCGGTGCCGTTTGGGGTTTTCCGTGATATTGAGCGTCCGACTTACGATGATTTGATGTTGGGACAAGAAAAAGCGGTGCTCGAATCTCGCGGAAAAGGGGATTTGAAGAAATTGATTTATGGCTCCAATACTTGGGAGGTAAAAGCGTAATGTCTTTTCTTCGTAAGCAGACTGAGTCACATGATTCTCACGCCGGGCATGTCTTTCATCCCGGAGATAAAGTTCCTATGAGTGCCGGAGCCAACCGCACCCCGGGGGATGAATATCAGAATGTCATGATGGAAAAGCAGGTATGTGAAATTTTGAATAAAAAGACTTTCCTGCACGTTTTGCCTTCCGATACTGTGGAAAAAATTGTACAGATTTTGCAAAAAGAAAAACGGAGCGCTTTGCTCGTGATTCAGCATGACCGCTTAATGGGTATTGTGAGTAAGCGTGATCTTCTTCGCCGCACAGCTGGCAGCGAAACAAAACTTTCAAGTCTAAAGGCACTTGATGTGATGACTGCAAATCCTGAAATTGTTAAAGCCACCGACCCGCTTTCTTTCGCGGTGAATAAGATGGCCATGGGTGGCTTCCGACATTTACCCGTCATTTCTGAAGAGGGGGATCCGATTGGAGTTATTTCAATTCAGGATGTCCTCAGTTTTCTCGCGCAAATTTAGTTTAAATCCATCTTCTCTTTTTTTTCGATTCAAAAAAAAATCATTCTAGGTACTTTTTACGCTTTTATTGAAGTAAGTTTTTTTAGTAGCTCAGCGAACCGCGTCGGGTCATTTTGAATTTTCGGAGCTATATTCAATAAAAAAAATGTTATGATCAAAATTGATCAAACCTCAAGCTTGAAACTAGCAAAATATAGCATCTCAATTCTTAAGGACACAGTGAGATAATTGACGGAGCGCTCTGACGCAGATATACTTTTTTTAGAGTTAATGAAACCCAGGGGCGTTTCCATATAAATGACGACTAAGAATAATATTTATTCAGGTGTTGGTGTCTTTAATAGAACTGTCAGCGTGACAGTTATTTTCTTTTTTCTTATGACATCGCTTTATGTTCGATTGTCATCAGCGAGTTTAATTACT
>CAZSVD010000297.1:0-2850 GCA_964610145.1 uncultured bacterium
TTAGTCCGGCCCCCGAACCGGAAGAATAGATTGACCGGGTATGGATGTTTTTTCTATAATTCCCGATCGGTCAATCTGTTATAAATGCATTGTATCTAAAACTTAAGCGAGGGTCATCATCTTCATGGCTGAAAGTTCTGCTCCCAGTCCGATGCGCAAGCGAAGTATCCCTGCGGGATTATGGACAAAATGTCCCGAATGCGACAATATTATTTTTAATAAGGCGCTGAAGGATAATCTTCAGGTTTGCAATAAATGCGATTATCACTTCATCGTGGGAGCGCTTGAGCGCATTGCCCAGCTTGTCGATGAGGGCGGATTTGACGAAATTAACGCAGATTTAGTTTCTCAGGATCCGCTTAACTTTTCGGCGGTTAAATCCTACAAAGAAAAAATCCGAGCCGATCAGAAGCGTACGGGGCTTAAAGATGCCTGCATTACCGGATTTGCGAAGATTGGTGGACAATCATGCGGCCTCGCCGTAACTGATTCCCGTTTTATTATGGGGTCGATGGGCTCCGTTGTGGGCGAGAAGATTACGCGCTTGATTGAAGCTTGCCTTGATAAGAAATTGCCGGTTGTGATTATTTCCGGATCGGGTGGTGGAGCGCGTATGTATGAAGGCGCTTTGAGCTTGATGCAAATGGCTAAGACTTCTCTGGCTCTTAATCGTCTTCAGAAAGCAGGATTGCTTTACATATCAGTTTTAACGAATCCAACCATGGGCGGTGTTATGGCCAGCTTCGCGTCTTTGGGAGATGTCATTTTGGCGGAGCCGCGCGCGCTAATTGGTTTTGCGGGACCGCGCGTCATCGAGCAAACAATTCGTCAAAAATTGCCGGATGATTTTCAGACTTCTGAATTTGTTTTAAAAAAGGGAATGGTGGATTCCGTGGTTTCACGGCACCAGCTCAAATCTTCGCTTGCTCTCTTGCTGGAACTTTTAGCAGGACGGAAATAAGGAGTTTTTCATGGCGCGCGTTAGTCTTCGTAATGTTTGCAAAACATATTCCAACGGCAATCAGGTTGTTAAAAACGTCAACCTGGAAATCGCGGACAAAGAATTTATGGTTTTGGTCGGGCCTTCCGGCTGTGGAAAGTCCACTACCTTACGTATGGTTGCGGGTCTCGAAGAGATTACGGAAGGACAAATTTTTATCGATGATGTGCTCGTCAACGATTTGCCCGCAAAAAACCGTGATATCGCGATGGTGTTTCAAAACTACGCGCTTTATCCTCACATGACCATTTATGATAATCTTGCTTTTGCGTTAAAGCTGCGGAAATATCGAAAGAAAGAAATTGACCGGCGCGTGAATGAAGCAGCTGAAATCTTAAGTATTTCAAATTATTTAAACCGCAAGCCCAAGGAACTTTCCGGCGGAGAGCGTCAACGTGTCGCTGTTGGGCGTGCAATCGTTCGCAAGCCAAAAGTATTTCTTTTTGACGAACCTCTTTCTAATTTAGATGCCAAGCTGCGTGTTCAAATGCGCATGGAACTTCAAAAGCTTCACAATCGGCTTCAGTGCACGATGATTTATGTGACGCACGATCAGGTTGAGGCTTTGACATTGGGAGACCGTATTACGGTAATGAGCCGCGGCGCCATTCAACAGGTAGATGAGCCCGTGACGCTTTATGAAAATCCAACCAATCAGTTTGTTGCCGGATTTATTGGATCCCCGCCGATGAATTTTTTCAGTGGTGAGGTTGCGCGAGAAGGGCAGGACTATTATTTTGTGAGCCGCGGTGTGAAACTTCGGGTTTTACCCAGTGATTACGAAAAATTTCAGCGCTACGGTAAGAAGAAAATTCAAATGGGAATTCGTTCGGAAGATATCTACGACAAAATTTTTGCCCAGGATGCCCGCCCGGAATTTACGCTCACAGCGACGGTTGACGTCGTTGAGCCGATGGGGTCGGAAATCTATCTTTATCTCAATGCGGGCGAAAGTAACTTTGTTGTGCGTGTGAGCAACCAGGATACCGCGAGCACCAACCAAGATGTGCAGGTTGTTTTTGATATGAGCAAGGCTCTCTTTTTTGATCCGGAAACAGGCATGGCGCTAAAATAGACCCAGCCTATGTTTGGAGCCACTCGTCGGCACGTTTTGCTCGCACTGGCGCTCCTGTCCTATTTTACGGTTGTTTTTTTCTGTATTAAAAAATTAACCGAGCTGACAAGTTCTCTCGAACCAGGATATTTACTGACTCAAATATCGTTAGCTCTCTCGGTCTTATTTTTACCGCTAGCCTTGAGCTGGTCGGCGTTTCGCTGGACCGCTCTTTATATCCTTCTGACATCCGCGCTCGGATTAATTATCTTTATTTGTTTTACTGCCGCGACCCCTGTTTTTCTTTGGTCCGCGTCTTTTATTGTGACATTTACGTTGTTCATTGTTTATTTGGCCAGGAATTACGAGCAGGAAAAAGTTATGCTGGACACGGATCTTGAAAAAACTCAGGATCAATTGAATGACTTGCAGGTTTCTTACAAACTTCGCGGTGAGGGAATCAGCGTTTTTTTTGAAAAGTATTCAACATACTATAATCTGCGTAAGCTCGCTGAAGATTTGGCGCGTTTATTATCAATCGATGAAGTAACGCGAACCTTAGTGGATCAAACCTTTCGCTTCATTTCTCGCGGTAATTATTGTGCCGTAACAATGGCGCAGTCCGAAGGCGGGCATTTGCCGATTATTGCTAAAAAAGTTTCGGGTGCTCCGGACGCATTTCCTGCTCAAGAAGGAAATCATTACGATCTTTGGGTGATTAAAAACCGCAAACGACTCATTGTTACTGATGCGCATTCGGATTTTCGTTTTGCTTCCCAAGACAAGGGAAATGCCG
>CAZSVD010000298.1:0-8631 GCA_964610145.1 uncultured bacterium
GTCAAACAAATCCCCATAAAACTCAAAACCCGTATCACGGTTGGGAAACAATGTCGTCGGCAAACCCCTTTTAATAAAGAAAATGGTGCTGTCGGACTGAAGTTGTTCCAGTCCGAAAGGCGATTTAAATTTACCGCCGCGCAACGAAGCTTGTTTCCAATACTTCAGATCAATGTAGGCATCCTGCAACGAGGTTGTGCCGTTGCCGAAATCGGGCATGATACGGTAATCCGCATATTTAAAAACGGTTCCCTCAAAAATCGGCCGAACGCGGCGACCGACAAAAGAATTCACGCCCGCTGTGCGTCCATCACCGGCAAAGAAGCGGCTGTCCGCCTGAACAACGCCTTTGAATTTAATTGAAAAATCAGCGTCTTTGGAAGTAAAACCAAATCCGTCTCCGCCCGCTTTAAGAACGGGGGTTTCCTTTTCTTTTTTAAGATTCACTTCTTGCTCAACCTCTTTGAGGCGCTTCAAGACTTGAACCTCTTGTTCGATTTCACTTAAGCGTTGATCGATTGTTTTTACCGGAACCGCGGCAACTTGCGCGAAGCCGGACGGGATCACCGCATTTAAAATCACCGCGGCAATTACGGCGATTATTTTTAAAAATTTCAGATTTTTCATTTTAGTTTCCTGAGATCCATTCCATCCGGAGTTCCGGTCAGGCCTGGGCATTTCCATTTTTAAACTTCCCGTTTTCGGGTCATTATTTTTTATCAAAGCGAATTTTTTCACGGCACTCAATTTGAACTATTTTTGAGTCATGCACCACAATCTCGATTGAACCATAGCGAATCTTTTTTACCGCTTCACTCACTTTGCGGAAAATTTCTTCTTCCGGAATTCCCTGACTAACTTCATTCGACATAAACCATAAATCCTATAAGCTTAGTAGACTAATAGATCAAAAAAATTTTAGATGTGATACATCGGCGCTGAATCAGCCTTGGATTTAAGTTGCGCCTGTAATGTCGTCAAATCATTTAATGTTAGTTTCTCCAGCATTGCTATTTGCATTTCGTAAACTTCTTTCATAATCATTTTTAACCCGCAGGTTTGTTCGCTTTCACATCCATCGCATTTCGCGTGAGCTGTTTTACTTAAGCATGAAAGCGGCGCCAAAGGTCCTTCAAGCGCCCGCATAATTGTCACAAGCTGTATTTGCTCCGGCGAGCGCGCCAACAAATATCCTCCGCCCTTCCCTTTTTTGCTGAGCAAAATAGCTTTGTTCTTTAGCTCCAGCAAAATCATCTCTAAAAACTTTTTGGGGATTTTGTCTCTTTCTGCTAACTCCGAGATCAAAACCGGCCGCTTATGCTGATACTCAACCGCTAATGTCGCTAAAGCTTTAAGCGCGTACTTGGTTTTCTTGGTAATCACAAGTATATAATCCCCATGTGATTAGTAGAGTACACTAAAAAAGAATCTATGTCAAAACTATTTTTCAACTATTCTTAAATGTCGCAACCTATTTTATATAAATAGGTTAAATCAAAATTGAAACGACCCTGTTTGCACCCATAATCACAATCTAAAAAATTATCAGGATCTTTTGTCATCGCGAGTTCCGCAGCGAAGCGAGGACTGTTTGAGCGCTGGCAATGATCCGAAGCCCCTCCGGCTTGAGGACGAAAAGCCCAGCGGCAACTAAGCTATACTGCGACGGGAGCTTTAATTCCGGGATGCGGATCGTAGCCAATAAGCTCGAAATCTTCGAACTTAAAGTCAAAAATATTGGTCACGGACGGATTGATTTTCATTTGCGGTAAAGATTTTGGAGTGCGGGAAAGCTGCAATTTCACCTGCTCGAAATGATTCGAGTAAATATGTACATCTCCAAAGGTATGCACAAAATCACCCGGCTTCAGTCCGACCACTTGCGCGATCATCAAAGTCAAAAGCGCATAGCTTGCGATATTAAACGGCACGCCCAAAAAAACATCCGCACTGCGCTGATAAAGCTGACAAGAAAGTTTTCCGTCCGCGACATAAAATTGGAACATCGTGTGGCATGGCATCAGCGCCATCTTATCAATTTCGCCCACATTCCACGCCGAAACAATCAAGCGCCGGCTGTCGGGAGATTTTTTAATGAGTTCGATTAATTGTGAAATTTGATCGATCACTCGTCCGTCGGCTGTCTCCCAGCGCCGCCACTGTTTGCCATAAACCGGCCCCAAATCACCTTGCGCGTCCGCCCACTCATCCCAAATTGAAACACCATTTTCTTTCAAATACTTGATATTAGTTTCACCTTTCAAAAACCAAAGGAGCTCATGAATAATCGATCGAAGATGAACTTTTTTGGTAGTCACAAGCGGAAAGCCTTGCGCGAGATCAAAGCGCATTTGATAGCCGAATACGCTCACGGTTCCCGTACCGGTTCGGTCGGTTTTTTTTGTACCGTGATCTAAAATATGTTTCAGCAAATCAAGATAGGGTTTCATAAAAGGATTATATCAACACGGAGGCACAGACCCAAAGGAAAGTGTCAGCTTTTCGTGTCTCCCTTGGGATTGGGGCTCGGGACAAAAATACTGTCGAAAAATTCACGGCTGACTTTAAAAACCTGTGGCTGTCCCGAAATCACGGTCTTGATTTCGGTCAGTTTTGGATCGGTTAAATAAAAACTCATTTCGATAGGCTCTGTTCCGGGATGCATCACGCGCAGCTGATGCGTGGGCGGCAGCACCAATAAATCTTTTGAGGTAATATCAGGCTCCACACCCAAAAACCGCAGTTTGGTCGCGGCATCGACAATCGCGACCGCAGATGCCCAACCCGATTCTTTGGAAAATTTTTCTGTTTTTCCGTCGTGGATCAAATCGACGCTGTTTGCGTCATCCACCTGAAACTGAAGCGGGTTATCAGAAATGAACTGAGCGTCCTGAGCCTGAAGATCGCTGTAAACTTCATCCGAAACCTCGAAGACCACCGGAAAATTTTCACGTCTCATCAGCCAGCCTGATTTGGCTTTTGAAAAAGTCAGCCGGAGAACTTTGCCGTTTTCATCGCGCAGCATCATTTCATAGGCGTTTTTAAATTCGGGGATATTCACCGCGATGCTTTCAGCATGTGCGCCAACAACACGCGTCAAATACGCTTCGATTTT
Source organism: uncultured bacterium (assembly GCA_964610145.1). GTDB lineage: Bacteria > Omnitrophota > Omnitrophia > Omnitrophales > Aquincolibacteriaceae > Multiplicimicrobium. The sequence goes on from CAZSVD010000298.1 coordinate 3,116, forward strand.
ATCCGCGCCGACAGGAAAGCTCCAGGAGCTGTCTAAAATTTTCCATGCGGTTCCGGGCGCAGTCGAAGCTCTTTCCAGTGTCGCAAGCGTTATTTTTTTTCCGTTTGTCCATTTCGCGGTTTCAAAACGCTGAATTTGTTCGAAACTATCGGGCACAAGTTTTAAATCCGCAAAAAAAAGCCCCTGAGGTCCGGCGAGATCGATGTCGGCAAAAAGCCCGAAAGCCGCGGGTAAATCATCCGGCGCGAAATAAATCTTTGATTGTCCCGCGAGACGGATAAATACGCCCTGACCCGCACGCTGTGAGCTCATGTAAAAATCAACAATCGCGCTTCCGGCGGAATCAAGCACTTGGATTCGAAACGCTTTTTGATCCGAAATACTGAACCGCTCGTATAAATCTTTTCCGTCCGCGCGTAATTCCGCTTTAACTCCATTTAATCCGTCAATTAGCGCTTTTACTTTTTGATCGTCAGCCGTAACTCCCGAAAGCGTGTCGACCTTCCAAGCTTTCCCTTCTTTTACAAGCGCCAAAGCAGAATAACCCGGCCGTGAAAAGAGAATCCGCGCGGCACGATCTTCGGGGATAAGCGGATGCCACTCTTCATGACGAACTTCTCCCGTCATGGTTTTTGACTCGTGAAATTTTTGAATGAGATTAATGGTAATCAGCGCAAAAAAGATAAGCGCCAGAATCGAAAGTTGTTTGGCTTTCACGGTTTAAGCGGTAAGTGTTTTAAGATATTTTTGTTTTACGCGCGCGGCGGCAAACAGCCTGTACACGCTCAAAATAATCAGAATCAACGGAACAAAAAATGTTGTCAGAAGACGCCAAACTTGTTTTTCACCGCGGGAAATTCTGGTCATCGTGCGGTCGACCATATGTTTGGCGCGAATACCGACGAGATCTTCGCCAAAGGTCAAAGAATCAAGCATGTTCATAATAAAATGATAATGCCCTCCGCCCTTGATCAAGTTGTTTTGAAACATGGTGGAAGAACCGACAATAATCAGCTTGCCCGGTTTGGCCTCAAAAGTCTCCCCCGCGTTTTCCGGTTTCTTGGGCGCGGCCGCGGATTTTGAATCCGTCGATTCTTCCCATGCCGGAACAGGCTTGCCATTAAAAGCATCCGGAAAAACGCCTTCCGCTAACATCCCTAACGGAAAAGGCCCCTTATCAATCGCCGTGGCGGATTTTAAATCCGCGGGAGAAAAATCACGGCCTTGCGGTAAAGCAATTTCCTGCGAAAGCTCACTGGAAAAAAACAACGGCGTATAAGTCAACGCGCTCACCGCTTTTTTAGATTGATGCAGCGCGGTTCCCCACAAATAAAAAAGCGATTCGGGATGCGCCATCATCTTCGCTTTACTGTTAAATCCCTGCGGCGGAACCATAATCTGAACCGGCAATTTGACCGGAATGGTGACATCAAATATTCCGCCGCCGCTGACGCTTACCGTTTCATTACTTTCATCTAAAAGCAAATTTTCACTCACGCTCAGCCCCCACGCGGAAAGTAAATCATTCACCTGCGGGCGATCCATTTTGGGCTCAATATGCAAACTACTGCCTTCCGGCACATAATTGAATCCGTAATTTTGAACGGCCATAAAAACCGATCCGCCTTTGCGGATAAATTGATTGATTTCATATTTTTGACGATCGCTTAAAAGACGCGGCTCAATCAAAAAAAGCGCCGTGTAATTATTCGTCAGCGGCTGTTTCTCTGAAATCGTGATGCGGTCAAACGGATAACCTTCATAAGTTAAAATCCGCTCAAGCACTTCGTATTGGTCGTCACGCTGCAATTCCTGCGATTTTCCTCCGGTTAACTGCGCTAAAAGCGCCGCGGTCTCGGGGTTAATCGCTTTTTCTTCATACGGGGCGACCAAAGCAATCTTGGGATATTGCGCGAAAGTCATTTTATAAATCTTGGAAACCAATTTGTATTCAAGGCTCGCCATATCCCCGGGATAAATCTGAGGAATAATATCTTCCGGTTTCTCGAGATAAGAAATCGTCATCGCGGCATAAATTAATTTCACCTCAACCTGGTCGGACTCGATGGACTGCACCTGAAACGGATAAACGCCTTTTTTGGTGATTTGCGCCTCGGCCGTATTTTCCGCCTGCTTGGAGTCAAGCGCGTTGGAAGCTTCCATATGAATCACTTCATATTTCAGTTTTCCGCCCGCGGCCAAGCGCAATTCATCCAGCTTGCTGACAAGATCGCGTTCGAAAGTTTTAAACGCTGTCGGCATTTTGTCGCGCGGAGAAATATAAAGCTTAATCACCGCGGGAGCCTGAAGCTTTTTCAAAATTTTACGGCTGGATTCAGCCATCGTATAAATTTTGCCTTCGCTCCAATCCAAACGGCAGGATACACCCGAAAGCGCGCCGTTTAAAAAAATAAAAATTCCGAGACACATTACGGAAGCCGTAATAAAAACGGCCTTCGATCCGCGGCGGGAACGGCTATCCATCCAGAATGCGTTCAACATCAAAAGTAAAAACGCGCCGCTTAAAAAGAAAACCACGTCGCGTAAATCCGTGATTCCGCGCGTAAACACGGCGTAATGCGGCTCAACGCCGAAGGCCGTTCTCAGCCAGGTTCCGAAACCGCTGATCCAGCCGTCCAACGTTTCCGCGACAATATCCTGTCCGAACAAATAAAGACCGAGGCAAAACAAAAGCGTAATCACAAAGGCCACAATTTGATCGCGACAAAATCCCGAGATAAAAAACCCGCCCGCAAGAAAAAAAGCACCGAGACATAAAGCGCCAGCATAAGCCGCGGCCATTTGACCTAAATCCGGACTGCCTAAAGTAAAAAGCATCACCGGAATCAAAAATGTCGTGGCAAGCGCGATCACATAAAAGAACAAGGCCGCGAAAAATTTTCCCGCGACTAGCGAAGATGTTTTCATCGGGAAAGTCAGCAAAAGTTCGAGCGTGTTTCCGCGGCGATCTTCCGCCCAGGCCCGCATCGTCACCGCGGAAAGAAAAATACAAAGCAGCCACGGCAGTAAATCAAAGAAAAAACGCATTTCGGCTTGATTGACCAAAAAGAAAGTGGTCATGAATAAACCGCCGGCAAGCGCCGAAAAAATTAAAAGAAAGATAGTCGCGACGGAAGAATCGAAATAAGCGGCGGTTTCCCGTTTAAATACGGCGAGCCAGGAACACGACTTCATGAAAAAGTCCTCGCCGGCTCAAGCAATTGAATAAATATTTCTTCCAGACTCAGCGGTTTTTCCGGATGCGGATTCGTCAGCCCCGCTCCCAATTCATGAATGGGTCCCTGCGCCACAACGCGTCCCTGATTGATCAGAACAACACGCCCTGCAAGCGCCTCGACTTCCTGAAGAATATGGGTCGAAAAAACAATCGTCTTTTGATGCGCCAAACTTTGGATCAGCGCGCGAATTTCACGAATCTGTATCGGATCCAATCCTGAAGTCGGTTCGTCCAAAATTAAAACATCGGGATCATGCAAAAGAGCCTGCGCCAGCCCCGTGCGCTGTTTGGTTCCCTTAGAAAGCTCGGCGATAAAATGCTTCCAGTAATTTTTTAAATGACACGCGCCGCGCACCCATTCGAGCCGCTCTTTTAAAAGGGCAGCGCTCATGCCGCGCGCTTCTCCCACAAATTTCAAATAGTCTTCAACGCGCATATCCTGATAAAGCGGCGCGGTTTCGGGTAAATATCCGATCCGGCGGCGAACCTCGAGGGGATTTTCAATCAAGTCGAAGCCATTGATTTTGGCGGTTCCCGAAAAAGGATGAAGATAAGTCGTAAGAAGACGCATCAGAGTTGTCTTGCCTGCGCCATTGGGACCCAAAAGCCCCAAGATCTCGCCAGGGCGTGCCTGAAAGGTGACACTGTCGAGCGCCTGAAATTTACCGTACCGCATTGAAAGCGACTGCACATCGATCATACGAGTTCTCCCCTTGGAGCGCGTATTTTACACAAAAGAGGGATCAGTAGTAAAATACTCCTGCTTCGTCGTCGCGGGTCAAAAGCAAATCGGACGTGACGTTGTAGCGCGTGCAATCATATTTCAAGGAGATCTCAATTATGAAAACATCCAACCCTGCCCTGCGTCCGTTTGATACGGTGTCCATTATTTCCGACGACACCATGACCGTAAACGGTACCATTTGGAAAACCGCCATCAGTCTCGCGATTCTTTTCGCAGGAGCTTTCTGGTCATGGCATGTTATTCCCACGGGAGCCGCAAGCCTTTGGATGCTCGTGGGATCCATCGGGACTCTTATTTTGGCGCTGATCACCTGCTTCAATCCCAAAGCCGCGCCTTACACCACTCCGATTTACGCCGGGCTCGAAGGACTTTTGCTCGGAACTATTTCCAGCTTTTTTGACGCGCGTTATCCGGGAATTGCCATGCAGGCAGTCACCCTTACCGGCATCACGGCTTTCGTTATGCTGGTAGTTTTCCGCACCGGACTCATTCGCCCGACAGAACAATTCCGTTCCTTTCTGGTGATCGCCATGTTTTCAATTATGGGAATTTATCTGATTGATTTCGTGCTCGGATTTTTCGGAAAAGGAATTCCCCTCTCAACTTCCAACGGAACATTCGGAATTTTATTCAGCTTTTTTGTCGTAGGAATCGCCGCGCTGAATTTGATTCTTGATTTTGGAATGATTGATCAAGGCGCTAAAAACGGCGCTCCCAAATACATGGAGTGGTACGGTGCTTTTGCTTTGATGGTCACGCTGATCTGGCTTTATATGGAAATACTGCGATTGCTTTCAAAACTGCAATCCCGCCGCGATTAAATTTAGCAAAGCAAAAAGCCGGAGCGTAAATGCTCCGGCTTTTTTCATTTCACTTCACCCTTTTCAGAGTATTTCTTTCAGTCTTTCCGCCGGCCTTGCGAGAATCGCCTTCGCTCCCTTTTCAACAATCGGCCGCTGAATCAAATCCGGATGTTTCGCCATCAAATCAATGGCCTCCGCATCCAAAACTTTCTTACCCGCCAGTTTAAGCGTTTTATAAATATCTTCTTTGGTACGGAATAATTCCCGCGCCGGAATTCCAAGCTTTTTCACCAATTCCTTGAGTTTGGTTTTCGGAATCGGATCGATGTAATAATTCACCGCATCAAAATCAACGCCGGATTCTTTCAGCGCGGCATAAACCTGACGACATGTCGTGCAAGTGGGCTTTTGATAGATCGTAATTTTACTCATAACTCTCCGAATGGTTTCTGGCGCGCAACGACGACTTACTTTTTCTTCCGCGCGATTTTTTTTAGAAAATAAAGTCCGGAAAAAATCTTGGGATCAATCCGTTTACCTTTTTTCTCCTGTCGTTTAAGCCACACCTCAACCTGATCAAGCGGAACTTCATGCGTCACAATATCTTCTTCCTCATCGCCGCCGCCCTGACCCATTTTGATTAATTTCGTCGCGAGACAAAATGTAAGCTCTTCGCAGGACATGCCGCTCGCGGCAGGACCCGTCATTAAAATCTCAACCTTACGGGCCA
>CAZSVD010000299.1:0-7451 GCA_964610145.1 uncultured bacterium
AAGGTTGGTGATGAAGCTGAAATCGTTGGTATGCAAGAGCAGAAGTTGAAGACGACCGTAACCGGCGTTGAAATGTTCCGCAAAATGCTTGATCAGGGTCAAGCGGGCGATAACGTTGGTCTTTTGCTTCGCGGTGTTGAAAAAGATCAGATTCAGCGCGGTATGGTTATCTGCGCTCCTGGTTCAGTTTCTCCGCATAAAAAATTCAAAGCTGAAGTTTATATTATGAGCAAAGAAGAAGGCGGACGTCATACTCCTTTCTTCAAGGGATATCGTCCTCAGTTTTATTTCCGTACCACCGACGTTACCGGTATCGTTGAGTTGCCGGCAGGTCGTGAAATGGTAATGCCTGGTGACAACGTTTCTATCACCGGAGAATTGATCGCTCCGGTTGCTATGGAAAAAGAATTGCGCTTCGCGATTCGTGAAGGCGGCAAGACTGTTGGTGCGGGTGTTGTGAGCGAAATCATCGAGTAATTTTAAGACCCCACTGAGAAAAATCAGTGGGGTCTTTTTATCTCCTGTCCGCGTGGCGGGATAGATAAGAAGAGAGAATAATAAATTATGCCAAGCGAAATTATAACTTTGGTTGCATCTGATCCTGCGAGTCCGACGACGTACATGACTCGGAAAAATAAAAAGCAGAATCCGGAGCGGCTTGAAAGAAAAAAATATTGTCCGGTGCTGCGCAAGCATATTCTCTTTAAAGAGAAGAAGTAAGCGCGCATGACAAGCGCGGAGGCGGTTCGAGTTAACGGAGGCCTGTAGCTCCAATTGGCTAGAGCGGCGGTCTCCAAAACCGCTTGTTGTAGGTTCGAATCCTACCAGGCCTGCCAGTTTTCTGGCTCTGCGCGGAAGCGTTGGCTGTGGTAAAGATTGAAATGCTTCGAAAAATTGGAACGGATTTAATATGTTTCAAAAAATAAATGGTTTTTTTGCCGAAACGTTTCAGGAGCTGAAAAAGGTAACTTGGCCGGCTCGGACAGAAGTTTTTCAGGCGGCGTTGGTTGTGATTATCGCGACTGCTTTTTTAACGATTTTGATTTTTGTGATTGATTTTGGCAACTCGACTTTATTAGGTCAGTTGATCCGGCGGAGTTAATGGTTACTATGACAGATCTTAAATGGTATGTGGTTCATACGCAGACAGGCCTTGAAAGCAAAGCGCGTTCAGGTTTGGTTGTGCGCGCTCAAATGCAGGGTTTGACGGATAAGATTCAAGAAGTTTTGATCCCGACTGAAAAAGTCAGTGAGGTCAAAGGCGGAAAGAAGCGTATCAGTGAGCGTAAGTTTTATCCGGGATATATGCTTGTGCGCATGGAGTTGACCGATGAGACTTGGTATCTCGTTAAAAACACGCCGGGCGTTTCCGGTTTTGTCGGAACGACAAAGCGTCCGATTCCTTTGACGGATAAAGAGATCAGTGAAATTATTTCGGGTCAGGAAGAAAAAACTTCCAAGCCGAAGCCGAAAGTAGAATTTAGTGAAGGTGAAAGCGTGCGCGTGAAAGAAGGCGCTTTTGCCAACTTTAACGGCGTGATTGAGCAGATCAATCCTGACCGCGGTAAATTGAGAGTGCGCGTTACGATTTTTGGTCGCGCAACGCCGGTGGAACTTGAATACTGGCAGGTTGAGCGGATCTAACGATTTTATATTAGCCTCTGCGCCATAAGCGCAACCGGCATAAAAAAGAAAAAGAGAAAAGACAATGGCAAAAGAAATTAAAACATATATCAAGTTACAGCTTCCGGGTGGCCAGGCCAATCCTGCTCCGCCGGTAGGTCCTGCTTTGGGTCAACATGGTGTCAACATCATGGAGTTTTGCAAGCAGTTCAACGAGCGCACCAAGAAAGACGCAGGAACTGTTTTTCCTGTTGTGATGACGGTGTACAAAGATAAATCTTTTGATTTTATTCTCAAGCAGCCTCCGGTATCGGCTTCGATTAAAAAAGTGGTTGGTCTTGCGAAGGCTTCAGGGGAAGCCGGAAAAGTAAAAATCGGTCAAATTAAGAAGTCTCAGGTTGCGGAAATTGCTAAGAAAAAAATGGTGGATATGAATGCCACGAAGATTGAAAGCGCGATGAGAGTTATTGAAGGTACTGCGCGCAGTATGGGCATTGAAGTCATCGAAGGTTAAGGTAGGAATTTATGAAGCAAAGCAAACGTCAAAAAGTAAGATCAGCTCTCGTTGAAGCGGATAAGCGTTATTCGCTCGCGGATGCCGTCAAAATTATTAAACAAGTTAGTGACAATAAATATGATGAAACAGTGACACTGAGCTTTCAGCTTGGAATCAAAGCTGATTCCGGTGATGAGAACGTGCGCGGAACTGTTTCGCTTCCTCATGGCAGCGGTAAGAGCGTTCGCGTTATTTGCTTTTGCAAGGGTGAAGCGGTAAATCAGGCGAAGGCTGCCGGCGCGGATCATATTGGCGGTGAAGAGCTCGTTCAAAAAGTTTTGGGCGGTTGGTTTGAGTTTGATGCGGTTGTTGCTCATCCTGACATGATGCGTGAAGTTTCCAAGCTTGGACGCGTACTTGGTCCTAAGGGGTTGATGCCGACTCCGAAAACCGGTGGCGTTACTCCGCAGGTTGGAACCGCTGTCAAAGAATTGAAGGCCGGACGCGTTGAGTTTAAAAGTGATAAGACCGGCGGATTGCATGCGATTTGCGGAAAAATTTCTTTTTCCGAGCAGAATATTTTGGAAAACGCTAAGAGTGTGGTGAAGGCTGTTCGCGATGCCAAGCCTATGACAAGTAAAGGTGAATATTTTAAGAGTTTGACGATTGCCCCGACGCAGGGTCCGGGGATCACGCTTAATTTAAGCGCGCTGTAATAAAGGAAAAATTTATGCCATCGATCGACAAAGAATTAATGTATCAGGAAATTGAAAAGCAGTTTGATAAGAACCCGTATGTTTTCTTTTCAAACTTCAAAGATGTGAGCGTTTCGGATCTTTCTAAGGCGCGCGCTAAAATGAATCAGGCGGCAAACCGTTCGATTCTTGTTAAGCATGCGATGGCCCGCAAGATGTTGAAGGGGCGCGGTTTGGCGAACGTGGAGCATCTTTTGACCGGTTCCGTACTTTTGACTTTCGGCGATAAAGAGCCGCAGGATATTTCAAAAGGTGTTGTTGAGGGGGCTAAGGTCTCTGAGAAAATCAAATGCGCGGGAGTTCTTTTTGAAGGTAAATTGGAAGGTGCCGAATTTGTTCAGCAGCTTTCGAAGCTTCCTTCGCGTAACGAGCTTTTAACTCAAATGGTTGTGAGAATGAATTCTCCGATCACTGGGTTTGTTTGTGTGTTAGCGAATACCATGCGCGGCCTTGTGGTCGCCTTGGATCAGATCCGCACGAAAAAGGAAGCGGCGCCGGCTTCGTAATTTGACGGGCGCACCGAATTATTTCGGACTTGTACGCTTTCAGCGACAACCGCAATAAATAGGAATATAAATTTTTTAAAGAGAACTTAATGGAGGCACGAAGAAAATGTCAGCAACAGCAGAAAAAGCAGCAATTTCAGAAAAATTGCAGTCCGTATTAACGACCATCGAAGGTCTTACCGTTCTTGAGTTAGCCACATTGGTTAAAGCTCTTGAAGAAAAGTTTGGCGTAAGCGCAGCTTCAGCTGCTCCTGTAGCCGTAGCCGCAGTTGGTGGCGGTGCAGCAGGCGGAGCCGCAGCGGAAGCAAAAACAGCATTTGATGTTGTTCTTGTCAGCGCAGGCGACCAGAAAATCAATGTCATCAAGGAAATCCGCGGCGTGACAAACCTTGGCTTGAAAGAAGCAAAGGATCTTGTTGAAGCGGCTCCGAAGACTGTTAAAGAAGGCGCGACAAAAGAAGAAGCCGAAAAGATCAAGAAGACTCTTGAAGCTGCCGGCGCTAAGGTCGAAATCAAGTAATCGATTTCGGTTTTTTGAGCGGAATTCTTTCGATTCCGTTTTTTCCAGAGTTTATTCCAGGGAGGGCCTACTGTGCCTTTAACTGAAAGAAAAGTCTTTACTAAAATTCAAGATACGGTTGAACTGCCAAACTTGGTAGAAATTCAAATTCATTCATATGAAGAATTTCTCCAGTCACTGGGATCTTCGCGCAAGCGAAAGAAACAGGGTTTGGAATCAGCCTTTGCAGATTGCTTTCCGATAGAGAGCTTTGATGGAACGTGCCGTCTCGAATACAGCGGTTATGTTCTTGGAAAGCCCAAATACTCTATTTTGGAATGTCATCGTCGCGGCATGACATATGCCGCTCCGTTGAAGGTAAAGCTGCGTCTTGTGCGTAAAGGGGTTTCAAAAGAGCAGGAAGTTTATATTGGTGAACTTCCGCTTATGACAGAGACCGGAACTTTCGTGATCAACGGCGCGGAACGCGTTGTTGTGAGCCAGTTGCACCGTTCTCCCGGTCTTTCTTTGGAAGAGTCATTGCATCCGAGCGGAAAGAAAATTTACGGTGTACGTATTATTCCGTATCGCGGCGCATGGCTGGAATTTGAAACCGACATTAATGGCGTCATGTATGCCTTTATTGATCGTAAGCGCAAAATTTTAGCGACAACGCTTCTGCGTGCTTTGGGTTGCTCTTCAACACGTGCCCTGTTGGAAAGCTTCTATGAAATCGAAGAAGTGAAAGCGTTTGACCGTTCAAAATTCGCAAAACTCGAAGGTTCTTTTATCGCCGATCATGTGGTTAATCCTGAAAACCAGGAAACCATTGCATTGGCCGGCTCCCGGTTAACCAAAGACATTCTCGAAGTTTTTGCCGCAAGCAAAGTTAAAAATTTCACGATTGTGAAGCTTCCGAATGATGATCTTTGCATCATGAATACGCTTGAGCGCGATCCTTATCAAACAAGTGCGGATGCGCAGCTTGCGATTTATCGCCGTGTGCGTCCCGGTGATCCGCCAACGGAATCCACCGCAAAAGATTTAATCCACAAGCTTTTCTTTGATCAGCAGCGTTATGACCTCGGAAACGTAGGTCGTTTTATGTTGAATCGTAAGCTTGGTATGGAAGGCAAATCTGACAAAACAACCTTAACTTACGAAGACGTTGTTAAAGTTTTAGAGAGATTGCTTAAGCTTCGCTCCGGTGAAATTCGTGTGGACGATATTGACCATTTGGGAAATCGTCGCGTGCGTTCTGTCGGCGAACTTTTGCAAAATCAATTCCGTGTAGGTCTCGCGCGCATGAAGCGTTCATGCGTTGAGCGTATGTCGATTTATGATCTCGACGCCGCCATGCCGCATAACTTAATTAATCCAAAATTGATTTCTGCCGCGATCAAAGATTTCTTTGGCCGCAGCCAGCTTTCTCAGTTTATGGATCAAACCAACCCTCTTGCTGAATTAACGCATAAGCGCCGTCTTTCGGCTCTCGGGCCAGGCGGTCTTTCTCGTGAGCGCGCGGGTTTTGAAGTTCGCGACGTTCATCCTTCGCATTATGGCCGTGTATGTCCGATTGAAACGCCGGAAGGACCGAATATCGGTCTTATTGCGTCTCTTTCTACTTTCGCACGTGTTAATGAAGTCGGCTTTCTTGAAACGCCTTATCGTAAAGTTGAAAACGGAAAAGTAACGGACAAGGTTGATTATTTGACCGCGGACGTTGAAGACCGTTATGTGATCGCTCAGGCGAACGAAGAAATCGACAAGAACGGTAAGTTTCAAAATGAAGTTGTTTCTTGCCGTTGCCGCGGTGACTTTTTGAAGAAGAAGCCGGAAGAAATTGACTATATGGACGTTTCTCCCCGTCAGCTTGTTTCGGTTGCGGCATCTTTGATTCCGTTCCTTGAGCATGACGACGCGAACCGTGCTTTGATGGGTTCGAACATGCAACGTCAGGCGGTTCCTCTTTTGATTACCGATTCTCCGCTTGTCGGAACCGGTATGGAAAAGTATGTGGCGCGCGATTCAGGTGCAGTTGTGATTTCAAAACAGAAAGGTACTGTGAAGTATGTTTCTGCGGATGAAATCGTTGTTGATGATATCACTTATAAGCTGAATAAATTTGAGCGCTCCAATGCGGGAACATGTCTTAACCAGCGTCCGCTTGTTAAAAAAGGCGACAAAGTTAAGAAGGGTGATCCTCTTGCGGACGGCGCGGCAACTCAGGGCGGCGAGCTTGCGCTTGGCCGCAACGTGATGGTTGCTTTCATGCCGTGGGGCGGATACAACTTTGAAGACGCTATCATTTTGAGCGAAAAGCTTTCGAAAGGAGACGTTTATACCTCGCTGCATATCGAAGAGTTTGAAGTTGAAGCTCGCGATACGAAGTTGGGCAACGAAGAAATTACACGCGATATTCCGAACGTGGGCGAAGAGGCTTTGAAAGACCTCGACCAAGAAGGTGTTGTTTGCGTGGGTGCGGAAGTGAAGCCGGGAGATATTTTGGTGGGTAAAATTACACCAAAATCTGAAATCGAGCTTTCTCCTGAAGAAAAACTTTTGCGCGCAATTTTCGGTGAAAAAGCAGGCGATGTACGCGACGCTTCTTTGACAGTTCCTCCCGGAGTGGAAGGAATTGTTGTGGATGTGAAAATGTTTGCGCGCAAAGAATCGCAGGCAAAAACACGCGAAGAGAAAAAAGAAGAAGCGGCAAATATTGCCGAAATCAAAGATCGCTATCAACAGCGTATTGATTCTTTAAAAGAAATTCGTTTGAGCAAGGTTTCCGAGCTTTTGATCGGCGCCAAACTTGCGGATGATCTTTTGGATGATGTTCTTGGCGAAGTTTTGATTAAGTCCGGTCACACCATGACCAAAGCGGATCTCAAGAAATTTGACACCGCGGATTGGGACACATTGCGTTTGACGGATGAAGAAGCTGAAGAAGCGGTCAAAAAGCTTGCTCGTGTTTGGAGCGATGAAATCGATGAGCTTATCATCGAGCGTACTCGCGAAATTGAACACGTTAAAAAAGGTGACGAGCTTCCTCCGGGCGTTATTAAAAAAGTGGTTGTTTATGTTTGCTCAAAGAGAAAAATCTCGGTGGGTGACAAAATGGCCGGACGTCACGGAAACAAAGGTGTGATTGCGAAGATTCTTCCCGAAGAAGATTTGCCGTATTTGCCGGATGGTTCGCCCGTTGAAATCGTGCTGAATCCGCTTGGTGTTCCTTCACGTATGAACGTTGGGCAGTTGCTCGAAACGCATATGGGTTGGGCTGCAAAAGCGCTGGGTGTCAAAATTGAGACGCCGGTATTCAGTGGTGCCACCGAAGGTGAAATCAAGCAAATGCTTAAGGACGCCGGATTGCCTGAAAACGGAAAGACGGTTCTTTATGATGGACGCACCGGTATGCCATTTGATGAAAAAGTCACTGTTGGCCAGATTTATATGCTTAAGCTGGCGCATTTGGCGGATGACAAAATTCACGCTCGTTCAATCGGACCTTATTCTCTCGTAACGCAGCAGCCTTTGGGCGGTAAAGCTCAATTCGGTGGTCAGCGTTTCGG
>CAZSVD010000300.1:0-2467 GCA_964610145.1 uncultured bacterium
GAGAACATTCCCCTGAAACCAATTTGAACCATCGCGCGTTTCCATGGCAGGCGGTAAATTAAGGCCGTAAGCACCGCCCTTCTCCGGATTATTGAAAAGCGTGTTATTACGGACAATCGCACGCCCATTGGTAGGAAGAAGTCCCCAGCCAAACTCATAAATCGATTGATAGGTACTGTCCGTAATAATATTCCCCTCAACCACGGGCGCGGTTCCGTTCAAAATATTTACAGCGATATTATTTTGAACAAAGGTATTGAGTCGAATTTGATTACCATCTTTCGGTAATTGCACACCCACGTTATTACCCTTGAAGAAATTTTTCTCTATCAGCACATCTGAAACATTTTGGGAAATATAAATTCCATAATCCTTATTCCCGTTAATTTTATTGCTCAAAATATGAACATGGTCTCCCCGGACATTGACTCCGCTTGAATCTCCCCAGCTGTAAGGCCCGCCGCCGGTAATGGTGAGATTTTCAATCCTATTATTTCCAAACGCAGCCACAACATCCTTTTGAACAACATTACCTCCATTTAGAATAACGGTATTTCGATCTGCCCCTTTTAAATTCACGCCTGACTTTAAAATAAAGTGTCCGGTGTAAGTCCCGGAATGAAGCAAAACAGTTTGTCCTGATTGAGCGCTATCGATCGCGGCTTGCAAATTATCCGTTGAATAAACATCAATATCAGGAAGACTGTTTTCCTGAATCGCAGTATTTCCTATTAATAGCGCAGCAAAAGGCTGCGGAAGATTCTCATCAGACTGAGGCACATTTTCATGCTCGCCCGGTTGAACTAATGCGATTTCATACTTCAAAACACCTTCTTCAAAGTGCTGGAGCTTTCCATTTTCCAAGGTCACATCCCATTCACGCTCATATTCCACATTCCAATTTAAAGTTGAAATATTTCCGGCCTCATCCGCCTCAGTAACAGAAAGTGCATTATTTCCGGGAATTAGTTGAAACGTTTTACTTTTAATCAAGCCATCTGCAAAATATTCCACCGCATAAGTCGCAGCGCGCATTACAGGCACTGAATTTATCAGCTTCAAAATAGGCGGAGTTTGATCAAGAATAATTCGATCAGAAACCGAAGCAACATTTCCGGCCTTATCACGCACTTCATAGAGAATCTCCTTTTCCCCATCTCCAGATGAAAGCGTGACTGTTTGATTTGCAAAGAAACTTGTCCACGGCGACCATGTTGCTCCTCGATCAAGCGTAAAACGCGCCTGGTCAATTCCGGCACCTTGATCTGCGGCACCAAAAGCAGCGCTTCCTTGTGTTTTATTGGTGCGTATCTGCCCATCAAATAAACTCACAGCAATATTTGGCAGAGTCGTATCCAAAAGAATCGATTTTGAATAAACCAAACTTTCATTTCCGGCCTTATCAAAATATTTTACGTAGATAGTTTTATTGCCATCACCAGAAGGAAGCGTGAAAGATTTTGAAGCTGAATAAGCTTCAGCGGCAGACCAATTCGTCCCATCTGCCGAAAAGCTCATGCTTCCGATACCTGCCCCAACATCGGAAGCAGAAAGATTGAGCGTTACGGTCTGAGAGTTGGAATAAGCAGCTCCGGAATTAATATTCATTGCGCCGGCAGGTTTAACCGTATCCAACATCACTGTCACCGCAACAGGAGCTGACCATTTCCCGGTTTTGTCCTGGACTTTGACATAAACCGTTTTACTGCCATCGCCCGCTATGAAATTCCAATTTTTTATGGAAGCATAATTTTCTGCCGCCGTCCAAGTTGTTCCATTGGAAGAAAAACTCATCTTGCTTAAACCTAACCCGGCATCTGTCGCTGCAAGATTAAGGACTACCGATGCTTTTGAAATCGCCGAAGCGCCGCCATTCACCGTCATCGCCGCAACAGGCGGAAGCAAATCTAAAACAATCGATTTTGAATAAACCAAACTTTCATTTCCAGCCTTATCAAAGTATTTCACAAAAACAGTTTTAGGACCGTCACCTTCAGGAAGAGTAAAAGATTTTGATGTCCGATAAGTTTCGGGAATTGTCCACGCAACCCCATCACTTGAAAAGCTCATTGTTCCCACGCCGCTTTTATTATCCACCGCGGAAAGATTTAAAGTCACAGTTCTTGAAGTCGCGTAGACCGCATTTGAATTAATATTAATCGAGCCTGTCGGAGCAATCATGTCACGGGTCAAGCTAACAGTCTTAACCACACTCACCTTAGCCAACATATTTTTTGCGGTAACGCTAAAGGTGTTAAGCCCTTCAACCGGCAAAGAGATTTGAACTGTCCATGTCGTCGAACTATTCATGGGAACGACTTCAATGCCATTGATCAAAATGGAAGTATTCGCCTCCTTCGTTCCCGAGAAGATCATTTTTGATTGATTCGTAAAAGCCGGAACTGCCGAAGTCACCGCCGGAACCGCTGGAGCATTCACATTGAGACCATTGACTCGAACCGCGATT